>JAWXAX010000129.1 GCA_034439735.1 Rhodothermales bacterium
ACGTGGCGAACGTGCTGGCCGGCATTGTTTACATCGACGGGATTCACCCGGACAGGATCGCCGCCTGATCTATCCATCCACAAGATTTGGATATAGCTCAGCGATGAATGCGAATCAGGAGATCAAACACGACGCATACTGGTTTCCGCCGCACGCTCCATGGTCGTCCTCCCCAACTTGATTGGGGATCCATGGAAGCTTGAAAATGCAGCATATGCGTCTTTAAGGGCGATAGTAGCACGCCCGGTGTACCCGAAACGCAGCCAGGTTGGTGCTCTTGTTTTCCATTAGCCCCCATGAGACCCGGCTGAATCCGATCAGCCGCCTATGGATCCCCAATCGAGTTGGGAGCCTGCCCCCGGCTTTGACCGGGGGAAGACGAAGAAAAGGGGGAATGCCAGTCAGATTCGCTCAAATGATACGGCCTCAACTCCTGATTCGCATGAATAGCGATTAGCGATGGGGTTGGGTTTGCCGCCGAGTGGTGTGCATAAAAATCGCTCTGTCATCGCGATCGAACGCAGCGGCGGCAGCCGATGGGTTTTAAAACCTCTCGGGGTCTGAATCACGTCACCGTACTACCGTCACCAGCCGGCGCAGCACCCCCTCATCCGTCCGCAGCTCGACGACATAGGTGCCGCTGGGTAGGGCGCCGGCGTCGAAGGTCACTTCGTGCCGGCCGGGACTCATATCAGCATTCAGCAAGGTGATCAGCTGGCGTCCGAGTAAATCGGAAACGGTAATATGAGCATGCCGGTGAGACTGGAATTGAAAACTCACCACCGTAGCTTGAGAAGTCGGATTGGGAAATGGAGCAAACAATTCAGCCGTACGCGATTCTTCATGGAAATCTCTTTGGATTGATGTATTCAGTGGTGGATACGAAGGGGGATCCGTTAGCCACAAATGGTTCGCTCCCATACCGCCCGACGCGCCGGTAACAGGATCAGGATATGCATTCCGTTGCATTTCATTCGTATTACAACCCACCCCGTCCTTTTTTCGATAAATGTCGTAAGGATCGATGGGTGTTGATGCGTTCGGAAGAGAACCCTGAATTTCGATATGTTGGGGATCTTGTTTGCGAATTTCGAAATGTAGATGAACAGCGTAGGAAGGGTCGCCAGTGGCTCCAGCCTCAGCAATGGGTTCTCCCTGTTCTACAGTTGAGCCCGTTGTTAACTCTGGCAAAGTCTTGAGATGCGCATACATTGAAAAATACACTTCTCCGTTTGGCAGAACATGTTTTAGAATCAGCAGATTCCCATAATTCCTGGGAGGTGGATGGAAGCCCCTATAGAATACCTCTCCATCTGTCGCGGCAAGTATTTTGAATGTCTCAGTGTGTCCCGGTGCAACCGCATCATAATCGATGGCTCCCTTTGGTGCATGGAGCACGCAGTCATCGCTATAATACCATGCATGAGTAATTTCGACATCTGCAATCCGTTCGAACGGGAGTGTCAAAAAGCCTGCTGTATTGAATTTTGCCTCGACAAAGACTGAAGTGAAGGCAACGTCATTCTCCTCATCCACCTGGCCGGCCTTGCTCTCAAAATCCAAAATCACCCACACCGAATACGTGCCCGAGGCCAGATCCGCCGGCAGGGTGACCTCGCGCGAACACGCCGTTGTGCTCGCGCCGGCGGCGAGTCCATCCAGTGCACAGGTCTCAAGCAGGGGGTCGGTGTCCACGACCCCGGTTGTCGAGGTGTTCAGGCGGATGTTGGTCTTAAACGGCAGCGCCGGCGCGTCGCCGTTGTTGCGGATCGTGAGGTCGACCTGCACCACATCGCCGGCCCGTACGCTACCAGGGGTGACGTTCAGGCTCTCCACGATGAGGTCGGGACCTCCGGTAACGCCGCCTCCACCTCCGCCGCCCCCACTCGCGGCGGAGCCGACCAGCTTGTAGTCCTCATACCGCATTTCGGCATCGCCCGATGAACGGATATCGGCCACGAGGCCGACGAGGGGACCCTCGCCCTCCAGCGGGGTCGCGCCGGCCCACGCGGCTGATAGTCGGCCGGTGCCGGGTTTGCTGGTGACGGTTCGGCCGGCGGACAAGGTGCCGGCTTCGCTGGTGTTGATGAGGCTGAGGACGTTCGGGTCGTACGCGATGGTGAACTGGTAGGCGACGAGTCCGAGCCCATCGGCGTCGCCAAACGGAACATCAAGGGTGACCCGGCTTCCAGTTGCGCCGGCGACTACCGGCAACCGGGCCTCGAAGCCGGCCGGGCCTACGGGGACAAACTGCCCGTCGGCGTCAAAAAAGCGAACGGCGACGAGCTCCCAGCCCGGATCGGCGGACGAGAGGCGTTGCCCCTGGATATACAATAAATCGCCGCCGCCGGTCATCGCACGGGAGCCCGCGTAGGCGATTCGGACCTCGCCGGCCGCTGGGTTCTGCGTAATGCTTCCCCCCTCCGACAGGCTGCCGGCGGCGCTAATACTAGTCACGGAAACCGCCGAAGCATCGTAGCGAAGACTGAACTGGTAGGCGGTGACGCCGAAGCCGGCGAGGTCGCCAATCGTGATCGGCGTTGAAAAAGGAGCTCCCGCAGCGGAGGTCAGGGCCTCGACCGCCAGTTCGATCCCGCGGACGGAGAACGCGCCGGAAGTGGTCGAAACTCCGACCGGAATGCTCTGGCTCGTGAAAAACAGCGCCTCGTCGAAGCGCGGGGTGAAGATCCGCTCGCCGAGCAGGTCGGCACCGGTGACCTCGGCCACGATCTCGAACAACACCCCGCTGCCGGCGATCGGAACAGTGCCGGCGCCGGCAACCTGCACAAGTCCCGGTGTAGAGAGATTAACGGCAGGGGCGAGCCCGGCGGCGACACCTCCGGCGGTCTCGATGGCGGTGATCGCGAGCACGTCGGCGGCGTAGGTCAGTTTAATCTGGTAGGACGTGATATCCTGCCCGTCGAGGCCGGCGACGCGGACGGGGATGCGGAGGGTCTGGCCTACCCGCGCCGACGCGCCGTCGATCGTGAGGATGACCTGGGCGCGGGCGGGTAGGGCGAGGACGAGGAGGATCCCGACACAAAGCGGGAGGTAGCGCAGGGAAAAACGCATGGCGGCACCTGAACGAGCTGGCGTGAAGGAGAAGCGCGGGGAGCCTCAGCGGAGGATCGTCAGCACGCGGGTGCGGACGAACCCGCCGGCTTCGAGCCGATACAGGTAGGCGCCGCTGGCCATTCCGGAGGCATCCCACACTACCTCATGCCGGCCGGCCGGCTGTTCGCGGTCCACCAACGTCGCCACGGGTTGGCCGAGCAGGTTGTAAATGCGGAGGGTGACGAAGTCCGCCTCGGGGAGGTCGAAGGAAAGCCGGGTCGTCGGATTGAAAGGGTTTGGGTAGTTGGGATGGAGCGCGTAGGCCTCCGGGAGGGTGGCGAGCTGCAGGTCGCCAAGGGGCGATGCCGTGCCGGCATTGAGGAGGGCCGTGCCGGTGAGCGTGACAGGCCGAGACGAATCGATCGGGTGGATCAGCAGCGAGCCGAGGGTCTTCGAGGCGAGGGGGGTGGCGCCGGCGGCGGCAATGCGGAAGCGGCCGGCGTCGTCCGGGGCGGTGAGCACCAGCCAGTCGGCCGGCAGGGCGGAGGCGAAGTCGGCGATTTGCAACGCGGTGGGGTCGAAGTCGAGGGTCATCTCGGCGGCGTAGACGGCCGAGGCGTCGCCATCGACGAGGAGCGGCAGGCGCCAGGAGCCGTCGGCTTCTTCGGCTGCCGTGCCCCAGGCGATGGTGGCCTCCGTGGCGGCATCGGAGCCGGACTTTAATGCCGAGATCATCCCGACAACGAACTGGAGGATACGCGAGGCATCGGCGGCCTGGACGGCGCTGTTGGCGTCTACATCCGCCGCAAGGCGCTGGGTGCCGTTTAGCGTGCGAAGCCCGACGACGGATTGCAGGACGAGGCTCGCGTCGCCGGCGTCGACGACGCCGTTGTTGCCGACATCGCCGGGGAGTGCCGCGGGGGCGGTGCCGACGGTATTACCTGAAACAGTAAGCTGGTAAAATTTATTACTAAAGCCACCGGTGCTTACCAACCTTACATAGTATTTACCTGGTGTCGTTAGGTTAAATGTTCGATCGATGGCTTCCCCAACGTCATTGAAGCGGTCATCGTCGATCAATTGCTGCGTTGGCCCATACAGGAAAAGAGATATGCTGAGATTGGATGGAACGTTCGTTACGATGGTTCTTACTGGGCCTGAGGATGTTACCTCAAAAATGAAATAGTCATTATCTAAAGGAGCACCGATAGTTGCGGTAATCGTCTCTTCAGCACTAATGAAACTGGCCGTTTCGAAATTGTTATTGAATTCATGTGAATCGTTCGTCTCTAATGTTACGATCAATGTGTAAAGCTCCGTACTGCTATTGGCTGTGCCGCAGCATCGGCCAGCGTCTCTTGCAATGATGTAAAATGTTCCAGGTTCTTGCACTGTTACAATTTTAACGGGAATGAGAGGTTGCTCTGATTCATCAAACATTAATTCTTGCAAACTATTAAACATACCTAAGTAAAGATCCACAGTGCCGAGAGCTGAGACACTTACTTGTATGGAGCCTGGCTGTGTGGTCTCAAACCTATAATAATCGACGTCACCATTATCAAATATTGTTGCTTGGATAGGGACACTGATCTCAATTGGAGATGCTAGAGTAAATGTATTGTTTGGCTCAAACGCATCCTGAGCCTTCACTCGATGAGGGAGGATCAGAGCTGTGAGAAGGAATAGGAGCGCAGGCAGGGAAAAGATGTGACGCGACATGACGGTAACGGCGGAAGAGGTGACGACGATCGGAGAAGGGGGCGCTCCGTGGACCTGCCTCTTTAATAAGCCGGCGCTTCCTGAAATGCTATGACGTAAATACGCTAATTACGACCCTGAGTCGTGCTAACTCCCCTTGCGTGCCACCCTAACAGGTCTGGCGATCGACGGCCTGATGGCCGTAGTTGTCTGAAACGTTGAATGTGCGGAGTATCCGTTCCGGATATCGTGTTCAGTGTTCCGGGTAAGCGAACCCGTATCGTGCGATCACCCGGAACTCCGAACCCGGAACGCGACCACCGCCTCCGGCAAATTCAAATTGTCCGTTTGATAGGCTGGTATCCCAGCGTGAGGCCACCATACCAAAAAAGCCGCCCCGACCTGCGTCGAGACGGCTTCTGGAGCCAATGAGCGGATTTGAACCGCTGACCTGCTCATTACGAGTGAGCTGCTCTACCAGCTGAGCTACATTGGCGTTTTAGGACGACCTTTCACGCCGGCCTTCCCGCCGGGATCCCGGCGGCCACCACACGATAATTCCCCTCATGGTTTCTTCATCGTCACGCCCAAACCCGCACGCCGACCGACTGGCATTCCAGCCCCCATTTTCCCATCTTTCCACCCCGCCAACCTGCATCGTATAGATCCTTCGAATCCGCCGGCTGGCGCCGGCGTCACTCAGAACAGGCCTGCCAACCTGCAACCTGTCAACCTGCCAACCATCCCCCATGCTCGCCCTCCTCCAGGTCTCCAAATCCTACGACGGCGTCCAGGCCCTGGCACCGCTGGATCTGGCGCTGGAGCCGGGGCGGACTACCGTGCTCATCGGGCCCAGCGGCTGTGGCAAATCTACCCTCCTGCGCCTCATGAACGGGCTCATCGCCCCGTCAACAGGCGACATCTACTTCGACGGCGAACGCCTCACGCCGGAGCAGGTCCGCCGCATGCGGCACCGGATGGGGTACGTCATCCAGTCGGGCGGCCTCTTCCCGCACCTCACGGCCCGCGCCAACGTCACCCTCCTCGCCCGGCACCTCGGGCGGAACACCTCCTGGATCAACAGCCGCGTTGATGAACTCGCCGGCCTCGTCCAACTGCCGGCCGACCGCCTCGCGCGTTTCCCGCTCGAGCTCTCGGGCGGCCAGCAACAACGTGTCGGCCTCATGCGGGCGCTGATGCTCGATCCGGACGTGCTGCTGCTCGACGAACCGCTCGGCGCCCTCGACCCGATGATCCGCGCCGACCTCCAGAACGACCTCCGCGCCATCTTTTCATCCCTACATAAAACCGTCGTCCTCGTCACGCATGACCTCCATGAGGCCGGCTTCTTCGGGGACACCATTCTGCTCATGAAAAACGGCCGCATCGAACAACGCGGGACGATTCAGGAATTGCTCGATGCGCCGGCGAATGATTTCGTCCGGGCCTTCGTCAACGCCCAGCGGCAGGTGGTGGGATGATGGGGGGATGTTCTGCATTGAGCTGGCCGTCCTCGCGAACGCAGCCATCGCCAGTCTCGCGGCCATCGTCATCCGCGCGGCCCCCGTCATCCCCGCGAAAGCGGGGATCCAGCCTCCAGAATGGCGTTTTCCTGGGTCCCCGCCTGCGCGAGGATGACCGTAGAAGGCGGTCGGCAGTCCGTATGGGAGTGGTCGTGGCGACCCTTCTCGTTTATGCCCTTCAGGCCACCGCCCAACCCATCCGCGTGGGCTCCAAAGCCTTTACGGAGGGGGTGATCCTCGGCGAAGTCGTCACGGGCCTCTTCGCCTCGGCCGGCTACGAGGTAACGCACCGCGCCGGCCTGGGCGGGACGACCTTTGCCTGGAACGCCCTCCTCGCCGGCGAACTGGACGCCTACCCGGACTACTCGGGCACGCTCATCCAGGAAGTCCTGGCCGGCGACGCAATCTCGGGCCTCGCCGAACTCGAACAGGTGCTCGCCACCCACGGCGTCCGCATGGCGCCGCCGCTCGGGTTTAATAATACCTACGCGATAGGGATGCGTGCCGACCGCGCCGAGGCGCTGGGGGTGCGCACCCTATCCGAGCTTCGCCGGCACCCGGAGCTCGTCGGTGGCTTCTCGACGGAGTTCATGAACCGGTCGGATGGGTGGCCGGGGCTCCGCGATGCCTACGATCTACCCCAGGCCAACGTCCGGGGCCTCGATCACGACCTCGCCTACCGGGGGCTTGAATCGGGTGATATCGATTTTACCGACCTCTATTCCACCGACGCCGAGATCGCCTACTACGGCCTGAACACGCTGATCGACGACGCCGGCTTTTTTCCCGAGTACGAGGCCGTCGTCCTCTACCGGGCCGACCTGGTCGACCGTGTGCCGGACGTCGACGCCCTCCTCGCCCGGCTCGCCGGCCGGATCGACGAGGCCGCCATGACCGGGATGAACGCCCGCGCGAAGCTGGACCGCGTCCCGGAAAACCAGGTGGCGGCGGATTTTTTGAACGCAGAGATACTCGATGAGCCGGCAGTGACCACGGCCGCCGAAACCCGCACCCGTCGGATCCTCCGCTACACCGGCGAACACCTCCGGCTGGTGCTCTTCGCGCTGATTCCCGCGATCCTGGCCGCCATCCCGCTGGGCATCGCGGCGGCGCGGAAGCCCCGCCTGGGGGCGGTCATCCTGGCGGTGGTGGGGATGATCTACACGATTCCGTCGCTCGCGCTACTCGTCTTTATGATCCCGCTGCTGGGCATTGGGGGGCCGCCGGCGATGGTGGCGCTGTTTCTGTACAGCCTGCTCCCGATCGTTCGCAACACCCACGCCGGCTTGCTGGACATCCCCGCGCCGCTGCGCGAGTCCGCCGAGGCGCTCGGCCTCTCGCCGGCGGCGACGCTCCGGCAGATCGAGCTCCCGCTCGCCTCCCGCGCCATTCTGGCCGGGGTAAAAACCTCCTCCGTCATCACCATCGGTACCGCCACGCTTGGCGCCCTCATCGGCGCCGGGGGGTACGGCCAGCCGATCCTCACTGGAATTCGGCTGGACGACGTTGGCCTGATTCTGGAAGGCGCCATCCCGGCCGCCGTCCTCGCCCTCGTCGCACAGGCCCTGTTCGCTGTGGCGGAACGGTGGATCGTGCCTCGGGGTTTGCGGCCAAGGTGAGGTGAGAAATGAGGGATGCACGTTAAACATAATAATGTCATCTCGACCGGAGGCCCGATTTAACGGGCCGAAGCGGAGAGACCTCCGGAAGGTCTGATGGAGGTCTCTCCGCTCCAACGCCGGCAAGCCGGCGTTTTTGGTCGAGATGACATGCTTTTTTGAATGGTGAGACACCACAACACTAGTGTAATGAGTGAGCCGCTTACAGTCCTCAAATACCGCCTCGCCCGCGTGCGCGACCTCGAGGCGGCCGCCAATGTCCTCGAATGGGACCAGGAGACGTACATGCCCGACGGCGCCGCAGAGGCCCGCGCGCACCAGGTGTCGACCCTGCGCCAGCTCGCCCACGAATATCTTACGACGGACGAGCTCGCCGCCCTGGTCGATGCCCTCGACGGCCGGCTGGAAGGAGATGACGCGGCGCTGGTGCGGGTGACCCGTCGGCTGATCGACCGGAAACGCCGGCTGCCCGCGGCCCTCGTGGTCGAGCTGGCCGGGGCCGTGTCGCGCGCCAAACAGGCCTGGAAATCCGCCCGCGAACGGAACGACTTTCCGGTGTTCGCGCCCCACCTGAAACAGCTGGTCGACATCAACATCCGGATCGCCGAGGCCGTCGGCTACGCCGGACACCGTTACGATGCGCTTCTCGAGGAATACGAACCGGGGGCGACGGCCGCGGAGATCGCCACCGTGTTCGCCGCGCTGCGCGAGCGCTTGGTGCCGATCGTCAAACACCTCGCGGATGCGCCGCAGGTGGACGCCGGCGTGCTGACGCGGGCGTTCGATACGCAGGCGCAGTGGGAGTTTGGGATGATGGTGTTGCGGGATATCGGGTTTGATTTTAACCGGGGCCGGCAGGACCTCTCCGCGCACCCGTTCACGACCACGTTCGCGATCACGGACGTCCGCCTCACCACCCGCGTCAACGAGCGTTTCCTGCCATCCGCCCTGTTCGGCTCCCTCCACGAGGGCGGCCACGGGTTGTACGAGCAGGGGATCGACCTTGCGTTCGACCGCTCCCCGCTGGCCGACGGTACGTCGCTGGGGATGCACGAATCCCAGTCGTGCCTCTGGGAGAACCTCATCGGCCGGAGCCGGCCGTTCTGGGAGCATTATTATCCGAAGCTGAAGGCCGCCTTCCCGGGTCCGCTGGCGGACATCTCACTTGATGCGTTTTACCGGGCCATCAACGCCGTCGCGCCGACACCCATCCGCGTCGAGGCCGACGAGGTGACCTACAACCTCCACATCATGCTCCGCTTCGAACTCGAAATGGCCATGTTGGACGGAAGCCTGTCGGTCGACGACCTTCCCGGGGCCTGGAACGACCGAATGGAGGCCTACCTCGGTATCCGGCCTCCAAACGACGCCGACGGAGTGTTGCAGGACATCCACTGGTCACTCGGTGCGTTCGGGTATTTTCCGACGTACGCGCTGGGCAACTTGATGTCCGCCCAGCTTTACGATGCCATCCGAATCGCCATCCCGGATCTCGACGATCAGATTCGCGCCGGCCGGTTCGAGGGGCTGCTGGGTTGGCTGCGGACCCACATCCACGGCCACGGCAAGGCCGTCGACGCGGGGGATTTGTTGGAACGCGTCACCGGGAGCCGGCTGACGAGCGACAACTGGATTGCGTATATCGAAAAGAAGTACGTGAAACGGTGAACGTTCGGATCCCGTAACAGGGGCTTGACGCCACACCTGCCACAAGTGGCGTCAAGCCTTTTCTTGCGGTCTCGTCATCCCCAACTTGATTGGGGATCCATACAAGACTGGTTGGTTGCGTGGATCCCCGCCTACGCGGGGATGACGATGAGGTAGATTAGAAATCTCAACAACTCTACCGCGCCAACGCCATCCGATACTGGTAGGGATCCATCTTGCGGAGCTGGTCGCCGGCGCGTTCTAGGAAGCGCTGGCGTTGGAGGATGCCGACGATCTGCTGGCTGCGCTCGATGCTGTAGCCGAGGTCGTGCGCGATTTTGAAATAGGCGATCTGGGAGAAGACCTCCGGGAGGACGAAGTAGAGCTTGCGGGCGTCGGTCGGCAGGGGAGGGTCGGACTCCTCCGCTCCGTCTTCCGCCGGCACGTCGAGCGCCTGGAACAGGCGGAGGCGTGTAATTTCGCTGCGGAGCGTCTGGTTTTCGTGCTGGAGCTGGTCGACCTGTGCGCGCAGCTGCTCGACCTCGTCGGGCGACGGCCGCGTGCGCGTGCGGGCGGATACACTGGGATGAGGACGGAGCATCGGGCTGAAGTCGCCCATCGAAAATGCCTTCATGAAGTCACCTTTCGGAAAGGACTGATGTAGAGGGAGCCTCTACGGCGACGAGAAAGGAACGAGTGAAGCAACGAGTGAAGCAACGAGTGAAGCAACGAGTGAAGCTACGAGTGAAGCTACGAGTGAAGCTACGAGAAGAAGGAGTGGTCGAACGCCCTGGGAGAAACCCCTTACGCGGAACGCGTCTGGCCGGCGACCGACCCGATTGGTTGCTGGCTTATATGTAAGCGATCTCGTACGGATCCCCGGATAGCCATTATTATTTTTTGCACAATCAACTCCCAGACGCCAGAATCGCTGTTTTGAAACGAATGACTGTTATTGATGTGGTCGATGGTCATCGGGTAGACGTTCACCGTTCCAGCGTGGCCGTCGGCAGCCGGAAGTTAACCGTAGTGCCTTTATCCACCACGCTGCGCAC
>JAWXAX010000130.1 GCA_034439735.1 Rhodothermales bacterium
AACGCGATTCTGCGTTAAAAAACGCCATCGACGCGTCTTAGAAAGGTCCTTCACTGCGTTCAGGATGACATGCGCGCTGTGTGCGCGTAACGTCAGTTATTTATTGACGTTACTTATGGTATGCCGTGAATAGGGTAGGTAGAGACGCAAAATTTTGCGTCTCTACAATGTGGGCAAACGTTAGCCAATTACGGACACGCTGTGCACGACACGACTGATCAGAAACTCATCTCCTAACAACCGCACCCATGGCAGCCGACAAGATTGACACGCTCGAACCCCAGACTGGCCCTTCAAGGGCTGAAAAACGGGCCTCCAAGAAAGAGCCCAGCCCCGCCAGCCGCTTCTGGTTCGAGGTCCTCTCCCTCTGGTTCATGAACGAGGTGGTGTTTACCGTACTGCCGATCGTTGTCATATTGTTGATCGACATCGCGTTCAGCAGCCAGATCGACAACGTCCTGCTTCTCCCAGAATGGAGCTTTGCCGCGATTGTGCTTTATGGAATCGCGATCAGCAACTCGATCGAACTGAAGGCACAGTATAACGACGAGCTCACGCCGCGGCTGCTGACCGGCACCAAGGCGATGACCATCTTGCTGATTGTCGCGGTCATCACCCTCACCCTCGCCATCCTGCGTGAGAAAGCGGTCGACATCAATGCGATGTTCATCCAGACCGCGCAGGTGGTGCTGTTCGTCCATGCCCTATTCAGTGTGTTCATCGGGGTCTTCACGCGCCAGGAATATGCCTGGCTGCCGGAGCGATACCCGGAGCGTTTCACGGACAAAGAGCTCATGCAGTATATCGTCCATCTCACCAAAGAGGCGGACGGGCAACTCGGCCGGCTCCGGTACGCCATCGACAAAACGGGCTTCAACAGCTCTAAAATCCACCCGCGCGATGAGGCCTACTTCTGGTTCTTCATCGACGAGATCGAAAAATCCATCGGCCAGATCAAACGCAGCTGGGTGCCAGCCGACGGCGCCCGCCCGGCCACCCCACCCTACGACCAACCCCAGCTCCCACCTGTCCATGAGGCCCGGCGGGTTTAAGGTTCAACGTTTTGGGTTTAAGGGCCATGGATTACGTGGTGGGCTCGCCGTGATCCGTGAACCTTAAACATCGAACCTTGAACTTTCTGAAGAATCCTATCGCTTATCTTAAAGTATCACTTTAAATTACGGGGTAATCTACACGCGCAGCAACGGGCCCATCCGGTCCACCGCTTTATCATGAACAGGCACACCATGGTTGGTACTCCTATCTCCGCGCGCCGGGCGCACCAGGTTCTACTGGCGTTCGCGCTGCTTTTTTGCCTGACCTCCCTCGATCGTTTCGTTACGCACAGTCAGGCGCAAGCCCTTCCGATCGATGCACGGCTGGTGCACATCATCAACTACCAGGCCGGCGTTGTACGGGCCCAGTGGATTCCTTATGGCCGCCGGTGGGCCATCCAGGGCACGACGATCAAGACCGAGAACGAGATCAAAGTGGTCGTCGGTGAAATCAACTCCCGAACCACAAGGGATCGTCAGAAATCCTGCTGGGTCAACCCTCCTGATGTCTATACCGATGTGTTCCGTCTCGTGTTCGAACCGCTGGACATTGGCCGTCGGTACGACCTGAAGCTGGACTTCTACGGCGGCTTCGACGTGAACATCTTGAAGCCGGCGCTGGACATGGCCTACGAAGAGACCATGCGTGTCGCCAAGGAGACGTACCCCTATGTGAAGCAGCAGGTCATCCGCGACATCTTCACGCAGAACATCGAAGCGCAGCTCGTCGAGGTCTTCAAGCGCGATGAGGTCGTCCTCGTCCGCAACGTGGTCGACGACAACTGCGAGGTCGTCCCTGAAGACAACATCGTCCCGAGCTTTGATATCGAGCCGACGCTGCTCAACGAGGTCGCCGAGGCCGTGTTGGGCGATGTTCGCCTCAGTCGTAGCGAGGAAATCCTCGGCGAGTTGACGCAGGCCAACCGGGTGATGATGCAGAACCAGACGTTTATCGATCTCATGGCTCGCCTCAAGCGCGACGAGGACACGCGGTTCCTCCAGGCCGGCGATGTCGACGCCATCCGCTCCGCCATGATTTCGGACCGGATGCCGGAGGAAGATGTGGTCGCCCGCCTCTACGCGACCAGCCGGGCCTGCCGCACGGACACCAATTTTGCCGACGCCGAATGTGCGATGCTGGGCGACATGGTGGATCGCTCCTACCAGGTCATCCGCGAGATGAGCCTTCAGGGCGAAGACGACTACGGCCCGATCCGCTCCCGCATCATGAACTCGCTCGGTGAACACCTATCCGGCATCTACACGGCCGTCGCCAACACCCGCGTCAACGCCCTCAATTGGGAAGGCGCCGAGGCCACGTCGGACCGCGTCCGGGTCAGCACGACGATCGGTTTCGGCGCCGCCGCCCTCAACCTGGCGCCCAGCACGGTCTTCAACCCGGGCCTGCAGGAAGCCGAGGCGTTCGGGGTCGCCGCGCTTAAATTCTACCCCTTTGCCGTAGACAAACAACTGCCTAGCCCCTATTTCGGCCGAGAGCTCCTGGCGCGGACGTCCATCGTGGCCGGCGCCATCCTCAAACGCCGGCTCCAGTTCGAAAACCAGCGGCTCAGCGGCGCCACGGCCGGCCTCATCCCGCTCGTCGGCGGTGGGTTCGACATCACGAAGAACTTTACGGTCCAGCTGGGCATGATCTTTTTCCGCCAACCCAGCTTCACCCCGGGCGATGACTCGTCGGAATTCAAAGCCGCACCCTCCCTATCGGTGGCATTCGACTTCGACGGCGTCAACCGCGTCCGCGATGCCATCCGAGACATGAGGGACTGAGGCTCCTCGCTGATGGGGGCTGGCTGATGGGGGCTGGCTGATGGGAGCTGGCTGATGGGGACTGGCTGATGGGGGCTGGCGGTCAGGGGCTCATATCCTGGCCGAAGGCCTTCATAACCCTTTTCATGACCTCCCCTGCATGACTTCACTTCCTCCCGACCGGCTACCAGACCATCTGACTCGTGAAAACGAGCGGTTGCGGCGATCCGTGGAGGAGCTTTCGCTGCTTAACGATCTGGCGCAAGCGATCGGGGCTTCCGGCAATCCGAAGCATATCGTGGAGACGATCGTCCGGCGGGCCATGAAAAGTCTGCAGGCGGAGCAGGGCGATATCGTGTTGATCAGCGACCTGGAGGCCCGGACCACCCGGACGTTGGTTCGCACGGAGGATAGCCTGCTCCGTCGCGACTCGATCCGTCTGAACGACAGCCTCCTCGGATGGATGATGATCCACAAGAAGCCGATCATCATAAACGAGCCGCGTACGGACACGCGATTCGCCGGCGCCGTCTGGAACCCCGATATCCGTACGCTCCTCAGCGTCCCCCTCCTGATCCGCTCCGGTTTGATCGGCCTGCTGAGTGTGTACAACAAGATGGGGCCGGATGTGCAGTTCACCGAGGACGACCAACGGCTGCTGGCGATCATCGCGACGCAGTCTGCCCAGGTCCTCGAAAACGCCCGTCTCCAACAGGAGGAGCGCGCCCTGCATGGGATGCAGGAAGAGTTACGGCTCGCGACCGAAATCCAGACGTCCCTGTTTCCACAGCACCTGCCCGACATCGCAGGATACGAACTCGCCGGCACCAGCGTAGCCGCCCAGCAGGTAGGCGGCGATTATTACGATGCCCTGGCGCTCGACGGCGGTCGCGTGGGCCTCTGCGTGGGCGACGCGTCCGGCAAAGGGCTGCCGGCGTCGCTGCTCATGGCCAACGTACAGGCCACCCTGCGCAGCCTCGCACCCTGGAGCGCCACCAGCTCCGAATGCATCACCCGCATCAACCGCGTCGTGTGCGACCGCAATCGCAAGGGTTCGTTCGTCACCCTCGTCTATGCCCTGCTGGACCCCTCCAGCCACACGCTGCATTACGCCAATGCCGGCCATAACCGCCCGCTCATGTGCCGGGCCGATGGCCGTATCGAACGACTGGAGCGCGCCGGCCCCATGCTGGGGTTCACCGCCAGCCTCCCCTTTCCCGAAGGCGACCTCCGCTTTACATCCGGCGATATCCTCCTGCTCTACTCCGACGGGCTAAATGAGGCATGGGACGCCGCCCACGTCCAGTTCGGCGAAGACCGCATCGCGGACACCCTACGAGAAACCCGCTCCCTGCCGGCCCGTACCATCGCGGATCGCCTGATCGCCGCCGTTGCCGCGCACGTAGGCGATGCCCCCCCAGTCGACGACATGACCCTCCTCGTTGTAAAAAGAGCGTCGTAAAAGTGCCTGACCACCGGGCGTTGCGGCACAGGGTTTGCCAATGTTACCCGCAATTACGCTACGCTTTCGACGGGCCCCTGCGGCCTCGGGGGCTCCGATCCGTGAAATCGCGCCCGACACCCACGAATCGCTCCGAAACCTGGCCGGACTGCAATGATAGCATCCGTAGGCCCGGGGATTGTCGCTTTGGATATTATTGATACATGAGCATCACTATCGATCAAAAATCGCAGGTCATCGACCTCATCCGCCGCAAATACCCGGAGTGGGATTCGTTTGAACACCGCCCATTCCTCCGAGACGAAATCAACACCCGGCGTCTGACGGTAAAAAAAGCGACGGCCCTGCTGAGCGAGAGCACCCTCGCCCACATGCTCGTCACCCGCGAAACCGAAGCGTTCATCGATCGGCTAGAACGCCTCGGTAAGGCAACCAACCTGCTCGACCGCCCCGGCACCGAACATGGGGATCTCGAAATCCTCTACGTGCCCACGCTAGACAAGCCGGTGTTCTGCGCCCAGATCTACCACCTGCTCCACGGCACGGAGTCCGCCCAGGAGCGTCTGGGGGCGTATCTCCGCTATGTGGAGGACCACGAACTGCCGAACAGCTGGACCTTTCCGACCTACCTGCTCTTTTTCTCGAATCCGCGCACCGACTTCTTCGTGGAGCCCCAGCCGACCGAGTGGTTCCTCAAGTATATCGGGCTCTCTCCCTACCTCGGCAAACCGTCGCCCGAGACGTACGTCGCGGTGAAGGAGTTTGCGCACGGGTTGAAACATGCGCTGGCTGAATACCGCCCGCATGACATGCTTGACATTCAAAGCCTGATCCGTGTCTGCGCCGCGATGAGCCAGCCGGCAAGCCGGCCTGCGCCGGCGGTCGCCGCCGGCGAACCGCCCGCCCCGGAGCCCGTGGAGTTATGGACAGAGCAGGAGACGGAGGATGCGGACGCCACGGTGCTCCACCCCTCCACTCCACTCGCCCAGGCGGCGCCCACGCGTACCAGCGAACCGCAGCCGACGCTACCGAACGGAAATCGGCCGGCAACGCCGCTCGACCAGCATTACCGGACGTTCCTCGAGACGTTTATGACGTCTCCCAACGGCATCGCCATGGCGGCGGCTTTCGCCCGGGCGCGCGAACAGGCGGAGCAACACTTCGCGCATGTCGTCGCTGAACACGAACTCGGCGAAATCGTCACCGAACGGGTGTTCCTCCATTTGCTCCCACACGCCGACCGCCGGGAGCATGTCGCCAGTGGCGCCTGGGTCCATCCGATGCCGGCCATGGACGACGCCCTCAACGGCCTCGCTCGTCTGTCGTCGGTGGAACGCGAACAGGCCGCCATCGCGCTCCTCGAACTCACGCGGCAGTGTGTGTACAACCCCCGCACCATCACCTCGTATATCGAACGGTTCAGGCTCCACGCGCAGGCCGCTCCGTTCCAGAGCCGGCATGTGTCGCCGATGCTGCACGCCCTCAAGCCGGGCTCGTTCCTCCTCGCCACGGAGGACACGGTATCGACAATCAATTTTTTTAGCGGAACCAGCTATACCGGCCAGATTGAACACTACCCGGACATCAACGACGCCGGCCAGGCCCTCGTCCGTTATCTCCACTCCGGCGCCAATGCCTTCGGCTTCAAGAGCATCCAGAACACCGATCTCTTTGCCATCTTCTGCTCGTGGTTCATCGCCCATCACGGCCCGCGTAAAGCGGGGCCCAAAAAGAACATCGACCTCCCGGCAGTCGACACCCCGCTGTCCGGCGACGGCGGTCCGATGCGGCAGGAGCCTGCCGTTGACGCGCTAACCCAACACGCGGCCCCGAACGGACCGGAAGACACACGCCCCGAACCGGAGGCGCCGGCCGTCGATCACGCCCAACGTGACGAACCCGAACCCCCCGCTGGGCCGCCACCGATGCAGACGGTCGATACCCTCGACGAGACCGAAATCATCGTAGAAATTGACTCACCCGCAGACGACTGGACGATGCCCGTCACGCCGTCCATCGCAGACGAACCGGCCTCTACAGAGTCGTCCGCGGCAGAGTGGACTACACCCGACGTGCGTCCCGTCGAAACCGAAGGGACGGCGCTCAGGCGGGAAGACGACGAGGCGGATCCGGAACCCACGTCTATCGAACGGTCCGAGCCCGAACAGCATGCCGAAGGCTCTAGCGATGGTTCATGGACAAACGACCTCCTCGCCGAAGCCCAGGCCATCGACGAACAGGCGCCACCGCCCCTGACGGAGAGCGATGCGCAGGCCCTCGCCGAAGAGGCGCGCGCCATCGATCGACTGCTTGAAGCCAATGCTGCCGGCCACGACGCCGCCACGCCCGAAGGATATCAAGCGGGTTTCGAAGCGGGCTTCGATGCCGACTTCGATGCGGGGTACGACACGGGGTATGAGGTCGACTTCGGATCGACATTCGATGCGGGCCAGGACGACCCGCACGATGCGCATGATGACGACTTCGGCTTCGGCGATGCGGCCAGCGCCGGCGTCGACGATATCCCCGAGGTGCTGCGCACGATGAACAGCGCCACACCGTCCATCGAATCCGCACCTACGGATCCTGCCGGCGACTCGGCCAGTCAGTTGGCCGACATCGAACCGCCCGTTACGGAAATCGACGTCGAAATGGTCGCCGAAAGGGAGCCCGAATCGGTTGCCGAATTGATTGACGACACGCTTTACGCATCGGTCACCCAATCGAACGAGGGTCCGGTGGAAGACGTCGTGCCTGAGTCCGCCACCGCCCTGGATTCCGAATCGGTGTCGGATGCGGTGTCGGATGCGGTGTCGGATGCAGCTTCGGAAACGGTGCTGGAAAAGGTCGCCGAACCGATCTATCTCCCTCATACGTACGTCGACGACACGGACGATCTCGACACGGACGACGCGGAGGTTGTCACCGTGCTCGACCCGATCATCGAAACCGTACTCGAACCCCTCACGCCGCCGGCCGACGCATCCGTAGAGGAGCCGGCCGAGGTCGAACGCTACGACCTCACGCCGCCGGTCATCCTGCCCGACCCTCTGGTGGAATGCGCCGAGATGACGGGCTACAGCGTCGCCGAACTGCGGGGTTGGATCGCGACAATTCGCCGGAAGAGACAGGTGATCATCAGCGGACCTCCGGGCGCCGGCAAGACCTATCTCGCGCGCCATCTGGCCCGCGTGTTGGCTGAATCCGGCGACGGGTTTGCAGAAACCGTCCAGTTTCACCCCAGCTACGGGTACGAGGACTTTGTCGGGCCGTTCACTGGTGCCGGGAACGACGCATCCCTGCCGGTCCTGGGGCGCTTCCCGCTCTTCTGCGAACGCGTGGCTCGGCGCTCGGGGGACTGTGTGATGGTGATCGACGAGATCAACCGCGCCGACCTGAGCCGTGTCTTCGGAGAGCTGGTATACCTGCTCGAATACCGCGACGACACGATCACGCTGGCGGCCGGCGCCACCCTCCGTGTCCCCGAAAACGCCCTCGTGATTGGCACGATGAACGCGCTGGCGGGGCCGGCGATCGACCCGATCGTGCACCGGCGATTCGCCTTCATCGACCTCCCCCCACGGCTGGATGTGCTCGAGCGGTACCTCACCCGCACCGGCTTCCCGGCCGGCCCGCTGGTCGCCATGCTCGAACGACTGAACAGCGAGATCGCCGACCCGGACCGCAAGCTGGGTATCTCCAGCTTCATGCGTACGGATCTGGCCGACCATCTCGAAGCCATCTGGCGGACGGAAGTCGAGCCGGCGCTGGAGGCCAGCTTCTACGGCCGGCCTGAACGGCTGGCGGCCTATCGCTGGGAACGGGTCAGCGATAGCCTATAACGTCTCGGATACCCGAGCAGCCGGCGCCGGCTGACCGCCTGTTCTCCCCCATGTGCCGTCTCCTTCGTCGCGAAAAAATACGAGAAAGATGACCAGGATGGCCACCGCGATCACGCCGGGGATCATCCAGAACGTGACCCACCCCGTCATGTCCGTCAGTTCGCCGATGAACAACCGGTTGAACATGATGCCCGAGATCTGCGCACCGATCATCATCCCGACGCCGGACCGCATCATGACCAGCAGCCCCTGCGCCTGACCGCGCTTTTCGGGGGTCACCTGGCGGTTAACGAAGATCTCGCCGGCGATGTAGACGAAGTCGAAGCAGATGCCGTGCAACAGGATTCCGGCGAGGATAAACGCGTAGCTGCCGGCGTGGTAAGCGGCGAGCGACATCAATGCGAACCGAAACAACCACGCCACGAACCCCACCACCATCATCCGCTTCACGCCCAGCCGTACAAGCACCCACGGCATAAAAAGCATGAAGAGGACCTCGCTCACCTGGCCAAAGGACATCTGAAAGCCCGGGTTCTCCACGCCCGCGGCGTTGACAAACACCGGCGCATAGGCATAGTAGGTGGACAGCGGAATCGAGATGAGCAGTTCGCAGAGCACGAACACCAGAAACGGCCGGCGCTTGAGCAAATCAAACGCGTCCAGCCCGAGGCGCTGCCGCCACGTCACATCGACCCGTGATCCCTTGGGAGGCGTGTGCGGCAACGTAAAACAATAAAGCCCCATAGCGACGGCCGTGCCCCCGGCCAGATACATCGGGATGGGCGTCTCGTCGGCCCCGAGCACCAGGCTCACCAGCACGCCGGCGATGATCCACCCCATCGACCCGAACACCCGAATGAGCGGATAGAGGCGCTCCGAGTCCGACACGTGATGGAAGATGAGCGCGTTGGCCAGGCCGGGCGTGGGGAAGAAGCAGAAGGTGTGGACGAACAACAACCCGATAAATGCCGGCGCCGAGGACCCGCCCACCAGCGCTGCCCCGAGCATAGCCGCGCCCCCGACGAGGTTGAGCACCGCCAGCACCCGTTCGGTGGCCACGTAGCGATCCGCCAGGTTGCCTAGCACGAAGGGGGAGATGAGCGCCGAAACCGGCCCGACCGTGTAGGCCCAGTGGATGACGTGCGAAAGCCCGTTCGCCGCCATGTAGTTGCCCACCGTGACGTACCACGCGCCCCAGATGAAGAACTGTAGAAACATCATCAGGCTGAGCCTGGCGGGTACGAAGGACTGCAAAATTGGAGACCTCGGCATCGTTATATTGGGGCCGGCCAGAACCGCCGTCAAGAAGCTGCGCGGAATGCCGCCGCTAAACCGGCTCGAAAAGTAAGGCGACCGCTCAGACCGCCCAAATGCCTCGCATGAAAATCACGCTCGCCTACGGACGCACCGGGTTGGAGATCGACCTCCCCGCGTCGACCGATGTGCTCCGCGCCAGCCCGGTCGCCGGCCTTGCCGATGAGCCGGCCGCCCTCCGCGCCGCACTGCGCGAACCCATCGGCTCCGCCCCTCTCGTCGCCCGCGTACGCCGGGGGGATCGCGTGGTGGTCACTCACAGCGACATCACCCGCCCTGTCCCCAACGACCGGATCCTGCCCGTGGTGCTTGAAGAACTGGCGTCCGCCGGCGTCCGCCGTGAGGACATCACCCTCCTCAACGCGCTCGGCACCCACCGGCAACAGACCGAGGCCGAACTCCGCGCCATGCTCGGCGACGGCATCGTGGACCGCTACCGCTGCGCCCAGCACAACGCCTTCGACGACGCCGGCCTCGTGCCGGTGGGCGTCACCGTCCGCGGCAACCCGGTCCGCCTCAACCGGACGATGATGGAGGCTGACTTTCGCGTCTACACCGGCTTCATCGAGCCCCACTTTTTCGCCGGCTTCAGCGGTGGTCCGAAGGCCGTGCTGCCGGCGCTGGCCGGGCAGGAAAGCGTACTGTCGAACCACGGTCGCGACATGATCGCCCACCCCAACGCCACCTGGGGCGTCATCGACGGCAACCCGATCTGGGAGGAGATGCGCGAGGCCGCGCTGATGACGATGCCGGCATTCCTGGTGAATGTCGCCATCAACCCGGCGCATGACATCACGGGTGTCTTCGCCGGCGAGCTATTGGAGGCCCACGCCGCCGGCCGGGCTTTTGTGCGAGACCATGTCATGGTGGGCGTAGATGCACCCTACGACGTTGTAGTTGTGAGCAACAGCGGCTATCCGCTCGACCAGAACCTGTACCAGACGGTGAAAGGCATGAGCGCCGCCAACCGCATCGTACGTGAAGGGGGCGCGATCATCATGTGCGCCGCCTGCCAGGACGGCTTACCGGACCACGGACGATACGCCGCGCTGCTGGCCGAAGCCGGCTCGCCGCAGGCGGTGCTTGACATGCTGGCGCGCCCGGGCTTCGGCGAGCAGGACCAGTGGCAGGTGCAGGTCCAGGCCCAGGTCCAGCTCCGCGCCGAGGTCTTCGTGTACAGCGAGGGGTTGTCGGACGACC
Organism: Rhodothermales bacterium; assembly: GCA_034439735.1. Classification (NCBI taxonomy): domain Bacteria; kingdom Pseudomonadati; phylum Rhodothermota; class Rhodothermia; order Rhodothermales; species Rhodothermales bacterium. The sequence continues at coordinate 10,638 of JAWXAX010000130.1, forward strand.
AGATCCGCCGCGCCCTATTCACGCCTTGCCGGGATGTCGGACGGACGGTGGCGGAATTGATCGAAAGGTATGGCCCCGACGCCCGGATTTGCGCTATGCCCGACGGGCCGGCGACGGTGGCGTATGTTCGATGAACGGGTTCATGACCACACCGACGATACACCCCGACAGTATCCAACAAAAATGCCCACACCCAGCGCCCGAATCCTCTGCCTCTGGTCCGGCCCGCGTAATGTGTCGACGGCGCTGATGTACGCGTTCCGCCAGCGACCGGACACCCGTGTGGTCGACGAACCGCTGTATGCCCACTACCTGCGCGTCTCGAAAGCCGAACATCCCGGCGGAAACGACGTGCTCGCCGGCATGGATAACGACGGGGAACGCGTGATCCAGGAAGTCGTGTACGGCGCCTACGACCGCCCGAACGCCTTCCTCAAACACATGGCCCACCACCTGGTGGAGCTGGATCTCGGGTTTCTGGACCACACGACGAACATCATGCTCGTCCGCGACCCCGCGCAGATGCTGCCTTCGTTGATCAACCAGATCCCGGAGCCGACGCTGCGCGACACCGGCCTCGGACGGCAGACGGCGTTGCTGGACGACCTGCTGGCCCGGGGCCAGGAGCCAGCCATCCTTGAAGCGCGCGAATTGCTGCTGGATCCCCGCGGCGTCCTCCAGGCGCTCTGCCGGCAGATCGGCCTCCCGTTTATCGAGGAGATGCTCGCCTGGCCGGCAGGACCCAAACCCGAAGACGGTGTCTGGGCGCCCCACTGGTACCATAACGTCCACCAATCCACTACCTTTGCGCCGTACAGCGAAAAAAGCGACCCTTTCCCGGCCCGACTGAAACCCCTGCTGGACGAATGCCGGCCGCATTACGAACGCCTCCTGGCCCGCGCCATACGACCCTGAATCCCCATATGCCAACCATACCCGATCCCCGTAACGAACACATCTTCATCTACGTCGGCGACCGCCTGTACCCTCGCGAGGAGGCGAAGGTCTCCGTGTTCGACAGCTCCGTCCAGGGCGGCGACGCCGTCTGGGAGGGCCTGCGCGTGTACGACGGTAGGATTTCAGAGCTCGACGCCCACCTCGACCGCCTGTTTGCCTCGGCGCACGCGATGGCGTTTACACAGGTCCCTTCCCGCGACCAGGTGAAGCAGGCGCTGTTTGATACCCTCAAGGCCAACGGCATGCGCGACGGCGCGCACATTCGGATGACGCTCACGCGGGGGAAGAAGGTGACCTCCGGCATGAGCCCGACAAACAACCCGTACGGCCCGACACTGATCGTCCTGGCCGAGTGGAAGCCGCCCGTGTACAGTTCCGCCGGCATCCGGCTCATCACCTCGTCGATCCGCCGCAACAGCCCGTCGAGCATCGACTCGAAGATCCACCACAACAACCTCATTAATAACATCCTCGCGAAAATCGAAGCCAACTTCGCCGGCGTCGACGACGCCGTCATGCTCGATCTCTATGGGTTCGTCTCCGAGACCAACGCGACGAACATCTTTATCGTCAAAAAAGGTGTCGTCCTCACCCCCAACCCGGACGCCTGTCTGCCCGGCATCACGCGGGCGTTGGTGCTGGACCTGTGCCGGCTCAACGACATCCCCGCCCGCGAAAAAAACATCTCGATGACGGAGGTTTACACAGCCGATGAGATGTTCACCACAGGTTCGATGGGCGAGCTCACGCCAGTGCTGGAGGTGGATGGCCGGCGCATCGGCGCGGGCGACGTGGGCCCCATGACCCGCCGGCTCCAGCAACTCCATGCTACCTGGGTGCGCTCCCACGGCGAGCCGCTGCCGCCGTTTTGAGTAACGGTTACGATCGATACCGCCAGTCGGATGAGCCCGCCGGCATCGAAAGGATGTGATTCGAGTGCGCCCACCGGTCGCAATTGCGGAAACACGTCCCTACTTTGCGCCACCGGTTCATCCCACATTCACCCGGATCGTTCAGACCCATGGCCCGAATCTACGCGCTGCTCGCCGGCATCAACGACTATTCGCAGAATGCCGCCGTCAACCTGAAAGGGTGTCTCGACGACATCGCCTTCTACGAGGATCTCCTCAAAACCAACTACCCGAACGAGCTCGCGCTCGTCAAGCTGACCGATGCCGACGCCACGCGCGAGAACCTGATCGACCAGTTCCGAAAGCACCTCGGCCAGGCCGGCAAGGACGACGTGGCGCTCCTGGTGTACGCCGGCCACGGCGCCCGCTGGAAAGCCGCCGGCGCGTTCACGACCTATTTCCCGGACGGGTACGACGAGGGATTCGTCTGTTACAACAGCCGCAGCAAACCCGACGCGTACGACCTGGGCGACAAGGAAATCGCGCTCCTGCTCAAGGAGGTCGAGCGCAACAACCCCCACATCGCCGTCATCCTGGACTGCTGCCATTCCGGCTCAGCCACCCGCGGCGCCGCCGAGGTGGAGGGCGCCCTCATCCGCGCCACGCTGACGATGGAGGACGAACGGCCGCTAGAGTCCTACCTGCACAGCGACACCCTCCGTATCGAATACGCCGGCGCGCTCAAGCGCGGCGAGCTGGCGATCCCCAAGACCAAACACATTCTGCTGGCCGCCTGCGACCGCACGCAGTCCGCCCACGAGGAAAAACGGCGCGGGCTCTTCTCCTATTCGCTCCAGCAGGTATTTACGCAGCATGGGGTCGACCTCAGCTACGCCGAACTCTTCTCCCGCACCCGCGCGACGATGCGCGACCAGAAAAAGCAAGATCCTCAGTTCGAGACGTACGACCACTTCAATGCCTACACGACTTTCCTCGGCTCGAAAGTGATGCGTCAGAAGCGGCACCTCGTCTTTTTTGACACGCGCGACCAGGCCTGGATGGTGGAGTGCGGAGCCGTGCACAACCTGCCGAGCGACGCCGATAAGCCGGCCGAGCTGACGCTTTACAACGACGCCGGCAAGGTCGTCGGCCAGACACGCACTACGCAGGTCGGCATCCAGAAAAGCGCCATTGCCATGCCGGCGGCGCTGGCCGGCAATCCCGCCGCTCAGTTCAAAGCCTCGATCACCAGCCTGCCCATCCCCCCGGAGCCCGTATACATCGAAGGCCCGAAGGCGCAGGTCGCCGCCCTGAAAAAAGCACTCGACCCGTCGATCGGCGCCACGTTCGTCGATGCCGCGGAAGGCACACGGTACATGATCACGGCCCGTGACGGCGAATACCGCCTCATCCAGCGGGATACCGGCCTGTTTGTCCAGGGCGTAAAGGGGTATGGCGAAGCCGGCGCGATGCTAACGGCCGTGCTCCAGCCGGTCATCCAGTGGGAACGCGCTCTCCGGCTGCACAACACCAGCACCCGTCTTGACACCTCGAAGGTAGAGATCCGGTATGCAGACGGACCCGAGCAGGGCGCGAATGTCTACGAGATCGGCCTCACCGATGCCGCCGGCCGGCCATTTCCCGACAAGAAGGAGCGGGTGCTCGAAATCGGCCAGTCCAACAAACTGTACAATGACAACGAGGTGGTGGTCACCTACAAGGCTCCGGACGGCGTCGACGACGAATCGTACGACATCCCCACCCGCTTCCTCATCCGCAACCGCACCAGCCAGCCGCTGTACGCTCTGCTGCTTTATTTCTCGCGGGAGTTCAAGATCCGGCAGAACGCCAACGAGCCCATCCCACCGGGCCAGGAGTTTTCCGTGCTCGACCAGGGATCGCTCTTCCTGGACGCCGGCCTGAACGAAGAAACCGTCTGGTACAAACTCATCGTGAGTACGGAGCGAATCGACGACCAGCTGCTGACGATGGACGGGTTCGAGCTGGGCAACTACCTCGTCGCCACACGCGGCGAGCGCCGGCACGAGGACAAAAAGCTCGAACCGACCAACGACTGGTTCACGAAGACCTGGCGCGTTAAGATCGTCCGCCAGAACAAGGCCGTCGGCGAGGCGCCGGTGCCGGTGGAGGCGCTCAAGCTGACGATCGACCCGCACCCGTCGATCAAAGCAAAAGTGAACACTACCGCGGTGTCCACGGGCACTCGCGGCGCCACGAGTGATGGGGCTTATTATGACGTCCTCGAGCGCGCCGGCCTGAGCTTATTCTCTCCCGGCCGCACCCGGGGTGATGCCGCGCCGGCGCATGTGCTGGAATTGACCGACATCGATGGGGACGCTGGCCTGGCCGAGAACCCGCTCATGATGACGATGCAGGCGGACCTCGACGAAAACGAGGTGCTCCTCCCGCTGGCGTTCGACGGCGAGCAGTTCGTCCTCGTGGGGGACTCCGAGCGTACCCCCGACGGCGCGGCCCGCATCCGGATCGACGAGATCCCGGAGGCCACCACCAACCGCCGCAGCCTGGGGAAGGCGCTCAAGCTCTACTTCTTCAAGGCGTATCTGGCGCGCGACGTCGCAAACATCAACAGGCTGGGCTGGGTGAAGACGACCGCCGATGGGCTTGAGATCATCCCGAAAGGCGCCAAAACGCAGGTCCAGGAGGCGAAAAATATCCTGCTGGTCATCCACGGCATCATCGGCGACACGAAGACGATCGTCCCCGGCCTTGCCGACATCGCCGGCGGGCTACAGACGAAGTTCGACACGATCCTCACGTACGACTACGAGAACCTCAACACCCCGATCGAGGAGACCGCCCTCACGCTGAAAAAGCAGCTTGAGGATGCCGGTTTCGGCCCGGACGACGGGAAGAAACTGACGATCCTGGCCCACTCGATGGGCGGCCTCGTGTCACGCTGTTTCATCGAGCGGTTGGGTGGGCACACGTTTGTCGACCACCTCGTGATGGCCGGCACCCCGAATGGTGGATCGCCGTTTGGCGAGTTCGGGCAGGCGCGGGAGGCGATGAAGCGGGTGACCGGACTCGTCGTCAACTTCGTGCCATCCGTCATTCCGTTCCTGGGCTCCTTCGTCAACAGCCTGCACAACGTGCTGGAGGGCAGCGAACAGATCACCCCGACCCTCGAGCAGATGAACCCGTCGTCCACCTTCCTCGCCCTCCTCAACGACGCCAGCGCCAACCCGGGCATCCGGTATTCGATCGTCGCCGGCGACATGGGCCAGGTTTCGGAAACCGAGCAGCGTGGGTTCTTGAAGAAATTCCTGGTGAAGGTGGGCCATAGCAAGACGGCCAGCGCCCTGTTCGACGGTGCGCCGAACGACATCGCCGTAAGCGTGGCGAGCATCAAACAGGTGAGCGCCACGCGTACGCCCGCGCCCGTCATCCGCGATGCGCCGTGTCACCACCTGAGTTACTTCAACTCCGAGGCCGGCGTCAGGGTGTTGAGCCAGGTGGAATGGTGAGCGTGGAGCGTAGGACGACGCGATAGGCCGGCCGGTACACCCGCTCGTACGTTTCCGAGTGGTGGGCGGCCGGGTAGTCGCGCGCGCGCTGTTCCTCGAGAAGCGCGGCGAGGGCGTCGGCGTTCAGCCACACGTCTCCGCGCTTGGCCATGAAGGCGAGCTGTCCCATGTATTCCTCGAGGTGAGCGGTCGACGGGCGGAAGGAGGCCCAGGAGACGGTCATCATGCGGTAGACCTCGGCCGGCGTGCCGCCCGCCGCCTTGTACGGCCGCAAGTTCAGCCGTACCATCTGGCTATCCGGAGAGATGAATTCAACCATCGCCTCGCTCGGCCGAACGCGGTCCAGTGCGTTCCATTCGTGAAGCAGGTAGTTATAGATGGCGCTGCTGTCGGCGCCGAGGTGGGCGCTGCCCATGGCGGCCTGGTGAAGGAGCTTGTACCAGTCCCGCACCTGCATCTGAGGATACCGCTGGGATTGATCGGCGATTACGGAGGAGATCGCGGGCGGATCGAAACGTAGACAGGCGGCTGTGGCGAGCGCCACAAACCACAGTGGGCTGTATCGAACGATGGCCGATACGGTGCGAAACGAATAGGATCGATGTGTCACGTCGGCTCCGGTTGATGGCAACAGAAACAGGCAGCCTGGCGAGGATATGGGCTTCTGTACTTCCTGTGCGGGGCGATGATCCGCCCTGCACTCCTAGCATTGTCGTCGCAGTCGGTGGATTCTAAACGATCGTGACACAAAGGACATAGTCGATAGTGCGGTACGCGACGTTTTCGCCGTGGCGCTCCGCATGTTCCGACTCGGTAGAGACGCTCCTCTGGAACGTCTCAGCAAGGTTTCCGAATTCCAAACACCAAAAGAACGCATGCGATTATCATGAGACGCTCCACAGGAGCGTCTCCACATAAGATGTCCTGGTCGTTTCTGTTATCTTCAATCGCCGACCCACCTTCCACGCCCATGCCTGAAACTCCAAAGCCCCGGCGCTCGCGCAGAAAAGCCGTCGCGGACACTGCGTCTGACCCCATCCCAGCCCCGACGCTGGCAGCGAGCATTTCGCCCGAGGAGAAGCCGAAGGACAAGCAGTACACGGCCATCGTCTACTTTCACGGCATGGGCGCCCAGCGTCGATACGAGGAGATCTCGCGTCTGGTGGATGCGCTGGACCGGATTGCGTACGTCCGGCGGGGCACTGAGATGGCCGGCATCCCCGTAAACAAGCTCACCGACATCGAAGCACGGCTCGAACCCAGCCGTACCCAAACGGATGAGCGGGTCTCGTACATTCGCGCGTATTACGACCGGGGCGCCGTCCAGCCGGCGGGGTTCACCACGGTGTACCGTTTTTATGAAGCCTACTGGGCCCCACTGGCTGCCGGCAAGTCCTCCGCCCGATCCGTCGTCAAGTGGTTAGTATACCAATTCAAGACTCCCCTGCTGGCCCTGTTCTCTTCCTGGCGAGACCGCGATAGGCTCCGCCGCGCCGCGTTGTATGCCCTGTGGCAAACGGACCGGCACGCCAAAAAGCCGGCGTTTTCCGACGCGGAGTACCAGGACATTCTCAGCCAGTACGACGCCTTCGAGAGACCGGATACGCGACGCGAATACGAGAAAGGAAACTTCCGGACGTTTCTTACCTGGCTGACGGCCACAGACAACGACGAAAAAAGCGCCCGCCGTACAGCCCTGGCGCTGCGCTGGCGCCGAGGGTACGTGATCGGAGAACTCTACAACATGATGACCCTCCTCACCATCCTTCTGGCCCTCGTCATCATGATCACGGCCGTCATCGGGAGCCTCCTGCGGACCATCGCCACCCTGGGCGAAGACATCTCCCTGCTACGTGTCGATTTCCTGGATCCCTATCTCTCCGCATCTCCGCTCAAGTACTTGATCGACCTCGTCCCGTACGCCCCGCCGCCTATCCTGTCGCTCGGGCTGCTGGTGGCGACCGGCCTCGCGATGCGCCGATTCTTGAGAGATTACCTTGGCGACGTCCAGCTCTGGACCACCTACGAGGAAACGGACGACAAACACAAGACTCGGTCAGACATCCTCGAGCGCGGAGTCCAGCTCATGAGGCACGTCCTCGGCGATCCTGCTTGCGGGCGCATCGTTGTCGTCGGGCACAGCCTCGGATCGGCCATCGCGTATGATTGCCTGCTCGAGCTGGGGCGCATCAACCGATCCATCAACACCGAGGACCCATTCGATGCGGAACTCCGGCTGGATTGCATCGACCACTTCGTTACCCTCGCGAGCCCGATCGACAAGATCCATTATTTTTTCGAGAGTCACATCGGCAAATACCACCGCTATAACCGGGTAGTCGACGACATCCGCGGGGATATCGGGATCGTGCCGTTCGCCAAAAACCGGAAGCCGAACATCCACTGGGTAAACTTCTGGGACCGGGCCGATATCATCAGCGCGTCCATCGAGAGCGCCTCATCGCGCCACGCGCCGTTGTTGATGGTGGATAACGTACAGGTCTCCAACTACTTCCTCGGCCTGCCGGGCCCGAGCCACTCCGGGTACTTCAAGCACGAACGGGTGATGTCGGATCTATTTTCGATGATCCTGCATGGATCACATAGCTACAAAAATCCGCCGCGGGATGCGGAGGGCCGGCCCGACCACACCGGAATCCTCCTGGGCCCAGGCATCCGTCACTCGTTCTTCGAGATTGCCGGCATCGGCCTCGCGGTCGTGCCCTGGCTCTTCCTGTTCGCAAGCTTCCTCGTCGCGTGGACGCCGATCGTCGCCATGGTCACCCTCAACGCCGCCCTCGCCCTCATCGCCGCCGGCGCGATCGTCGCCGGCATCAGTGTGGCTATAGGGCATCGAAAATCAATCCAGTGACCATTCCTCTTCAGTGCACCGGAACCGTTCGGTCCCGCGCCCAGGCGCGCATCGCGTCGCAACACCTCGCCAGGCTCCTTGACCGCCTCTTGCCGGCTCTCGCGGTCCCCGAGCCGGCGCTATAAAAGGATGATTTTTTCGATCCGGGCGGCGCGGGTATAGACGTCGATGACTTCGGCGCTGGTGGCCACCCGAATGAGCGTTGTCACACTCACGTAGTTCCCCTTACTCGATGGACGCAATTCGATGGGCTGTTCTTGGCCGAACAGGGCGCGGACGTCGTCCACGCCAGCGCTTGGGACGATGAACTTGAACATATACTCGTTCGGCCATGCTACTTTTTCATCCAGTAGCGCCTGAAAACGATCCCACCATTCCTGGTTCTGTTGTGGAGGCTGCTGCATGATATGGGTCGGTTAAACGATACAAACGAGGGGCCGGAGCAACGCCGTCACGGATACCTCCCCGCTGAACAGCTACCGGCCAGGGCATGGTAAAACGAGCAACCATCGGGCGAGTTCGGCATGGCTGGGCCGTCGCCATATAAAACGGAGCTCCGCGCATTTAGCCGGCGCCTGAGGCGCCGATACGATTACAAAGATCCTCCGAGGCCCTTTCGCTCAACAGCCCAAGACATGACCTAACGCTATTCGAAAACCAGGGCAAGGCCTGTATCTACCATGATAGGCTCCGATTACGCGACGATAACCGACGCCAGGTATCTGGCCCCTGCCTTACAGGCGGCGGCCGGCGGCCAGCCAGCACCACGGCCCGAAGCCGTCGATGCATCCAACGAAGAACGCATCCATGCCGGCGCTTCGGACGAAGTGGTCCTCTTCCGAAAACCCCGCGAGCGTCCGGAGATCCCGATCGAAGCCGGCCAGACCGCGGACGAGCACAACGCCGCGCAGGGCGAGGCGACGGGTGCGGGGATAGACCGCGAATTGACCGTGGAAGAGCGCCAGCAGGTAGACGACCTGAAGAAACGCGATGAGGAAGTACGCCGTCATGAGGAGGCCCACTTCCGGGCCGGCGGTCGCTACGCCAGCAGCCCACACTACGAATATCAGACAGGCCCGGACGGTAAGCGCTACGCCGTCGGTGGTAGTGTGGACATCGACACCAGCGCGGTGCCGGACAATCCCCGCGCCACGCTTGAAAAAGCGCGGATCATCAAACGTGCCGCCCTCGCGCCCGAGGAGCCTTCCAATCAGGATCGCAAGGTAGCCCGCGAGGCGGACCAGATGGCCACCGAAGCCATGCGAGCCGTGGCCGCGGCGCCATCGGCAGCACCAGCCGCAGCGCCGGATGCCGCTCCGCACCGCGCCGATAGAGCTACGACTTCCGAGGCAGCCCCGGCCGAAACCACGGAGCCGGCGTCTCGACTGGATATCGAAGTCGGCGCCACGCAGCAGTCGCTCATCCGGTACAAAACCTCGCGCCTCCAGTACTTTCACGTCCCCGTGTCCTCGCGCCTGAACGAGGACACGCAGCGGATTCCTCTCCTGCGGTTGTTCGACCGATATGCGTAATGCGCTGCCGCATTACGGAATTTTTTTCGCCCCGTGTGATGATCTCCCCGCGCCCGGAAGGCCTTGCACGGCTTTTCGGGCCGTTTTTTTCGTGTCGTCGAGTTGGGCACGGCATTCCCACGTAGCCGTCCGAACCGGTTTATACGACGCTTCGAAGTATGGCTTCTCCAATCCCTTCCTATACACTCGAATACCATAAACTCCGTGAGGCGGCGGCCGCATTTGGATTCCATCGGGAAGCCGGGCTGATCGCGCGTCGGCAGGAATCGTTGGGGCAGCCGTTTATGCTGTTTGTGGTGGGCGAACAAGGCGCCGGTAAATCCGCGCTCATCAACCTGCTCCTGGGCCGCAAACTGGCGCCTGTCGGCCGGACGATGCCGTGGTTGAATATCTACCGCCGGCCAGAAGGCGCGCATGAAATGGCGGAAATCGTCCTCCAGGACGACCCGGTTCCAACCATCCTTTCCCTCGGGGAAGCGCATGCGCTGACGCAGGAAATCGGCCCCGACGCCACGATCGCCGGCGGCACCATCGACCGGATCGTGTGGCACGTGAACGCCCCAGGGCTTCCACTCGATGTGGCCTTCGCCGAGGCGCCGGCGGGTAACGGGCACGAACTCAACGAACGCTTTTTCTGGCAAGCCGACGGCCTCCTGTGGCTGCTACGGGCGGACCGGCTCGCCGAGCAGAAGGCGCAGCTGCTCGTCGGCTCCATGCAGCAGACAAAGATCCTCCCGGTCATCACCATGGGCGTACTGACGCACATGGACACCGTGCCCGGCAACAAATGGCTGCAACTGATCCAGGACGCACGCGCGAATTATGCCGCGGCGCTGGACCTCGTCGTGCCCTGCACGATGTCTCCAGTGCGGATGGAGAGTCTATTCGACGACCCGAACGCGCTCCTGTATCGCGAACTACGTAATCGGTTTTTCCTTGGTGCCCGCTCGACGCGGCAGAAAAATCAGACGCACTTCGTCGAGGCCATGGGCGATGCGCTGTCGGGCCGGTTCGAGTCGTTCGTGGACCGTGTGTTGACCAACCGGTGGGCCTACTTCGCCTTCCAGCGCCAGCTCGACGTGCATCTCGAAACCCTCGACCTGGCGATGACCGAGCGGGTGCAGCACTATGCCGGCGCGCTGAAGTCGTATGCCATGGAGCAGGCCGTCGCGCTCGAAAAACCCTTACACGCACCGCCCCAGCTGGCCCAGACGCCGGAAACGCCGCCGTCGATCGAGGCGCTGCGCGCGTCGATCCTCCGCGACATCGCCGAGACGAGCCAGATGATCTTCGCCAACCTGGTGTACGACAGCCGGCCCGTCACGCAGTGGAGGCCCGGCTCGGACGGACCGGTGCCCTTGAAGTCCGGCTGGACACTTAACACGCCGCCGGCCGCCGTTTTTAAGTTACCCGAGATGCCCACCGATCACCTGACGTTCCTGCGCGGCCAGCAGCCGAGCACCCGGGTGGCCGTCGAGGCGTCGATTTTTGAGCCAGGGTCGGCCGGGGATGGCTCGCCTCATCCGGCCGAGTTGTGGCAATCCGTCCAGGTGTGGCTGCCCCGCTTCGCCGAGCGAACCGAATCCGAGCTGGCGGCCTGGAAGGAAGAGGTGGTGCTACACGTACGACGCAGCCTGCTGGACAGCGCCGCGTTGTCGTTTAAGGCGCTGCATGGATTCCTCCCGGGCGAGGCGTCGGCGGTGTTGATGCCGCTCGAGGAAACCTACGAACGACTGCGCGACGAATCGCGCCGCATCCCGACCCCGCACTTACCGGGAAATGGCCTCTCGCCGGCGCTGTTCCTCTGCCGGATGCAGGAAGAAGCGTTCATCGAACGGTGGAACTCGGAGCTGACTAAAAAATGTTACGACGCCGTGCTCCCGCGGCTGCACAAGCAGATCTTGCACGACATCGAGCACTTGCGTGAACAGCTCGTCGACCAGTGGGAGCGCTCGCTGGAATCGGTCCAACGACGGGTGGAGCTGGCGTGGAACCAGTACGGCCGGCGGCTGGCGCTCAAAAGCGCCGTCAAATGGTCCGTGCCCTGGATCTCCTCCCTGATCCGAGACCGCCTCATCGACCCGATCGATTACCTTGCGCGACGGAGGGCTTCGTTACATCCCCCCTACGACGCCCCCGTGGCCCTCTTCCTGGACAAAGAAGGGACGTCGTTTCTAGAGCCGATCTACAAACCGGTCGGGCCGCCCCTCAACCCCGATCAATACCTGGCCCAGCGGGTGCAGGAAGCCATTCGTGATTCCGGCAAGCAGCTGTGGCGCGTGAAGGCGCCGATCACGGTCGAGATGGACCTCCGTAAGTCGCTCCGCCGGCGCACTTCGGTGGCCATCGGCACGCTGGCCGGCTTCGCCCTCATCTGGATCATGTTATTCGGCACCAGCACCGTGAGCCTCTCCTCGCTCAGTGTCATCGCGGCGCCGTACATCCTGGTAGTGGGTTACGCCATCAAACACGCCATCGACCAGACCTTCGAAACGGGTAGCGAGGAGCAAGCGGAACGGGTGTTTGCGATGGTCCATCGCCACATCAACGAGCGGATGGACGTCTGGCGCGAACATCTGGACGACCTGCTGTCCAGCGATGCGTTCCGCGAGACGATCACCAAGGAACTGACGGCGCTTTCCGCCGAGCCGGGCGGCCCCTACATCCCGTACGCGGAGCTGCTGCGCCGGCTCAGGAAGATAGGCGAAGTGCGCATCTGAGCGTCCTTATTCTCCGTATCGCAGGAGCATCGTGGTCGTACCGTCGGGCGAGAGGTGGAGGACATATAGCCGGTCGAATTCGGACAGTTCGTCGATCACCGAGCCCGGATCGCCGCCGAGGCGATCGACCAGATCCGGGGTGGTGTTGCTGTGGCCGGATACGAGGATGCGTCCCGAGGCGCCGCGCAACATCTCCGCGACGTCGGCGAGGGCGCGGCCATCGTATAGCTCGACCGTCAGCCCCAACCGATCAGCCAGTGGTTGCACGGTCTGTCGCGTGCGCTGGTAGTCCGTGCTCAGGATCCGCGTGACGCCGGCGTCGCCGAGCACCCGCACGAGGGCCTCCGCACGCGCGAAACCAGCTGGATCCAGCGGCGGGTTGTCCGTCGTATCGGCCGGCGGCACCTCCTTTTCGGCGTGTCGAAGAAGATAGACGACCACTGGCGGGTCGGCCGGACGACACGCCCCGACCAGGAG
>JAWXAX010000131.1 GCA_034439735.1 Rhodothermales bacterium
ATGTCATCGGATGTGATGACGACATCAAAGTAGCGATCCAGATCGAACTTCCGAAACGCGAGCTGTTGGTTCTGGCGCGAGGCGGACGTCGTCAGCGCCAGCGGGTGGCTGCCGGCGATGGTCGAGATGAACGGGAGGACGTCGGGCACGGGGAGGAGTTCGTCGATGTACGACTCGTACAGCAGCCGGCGTTCCTGGAGCAGGGCCTCGGCGTCGAGCGGCCGGCTCGCGTGGTTGTCGATCATGAAATGGACGATTTCGCGATCCGTGCGCCCCTTGTAGGCTTCAAACAGATCCGCCGGCACCGCCATCCCGTGGGCCGTGAAGACCATTGTAGCCGTACGCTCGTGGAGCGGCTCGGAATCGATGATGACGCCGTCCATGTCGAAGATGACGGCATCCAATGCGCTGAGTACGGGTTTCAAGTCGGTCGGCATAGGGTCTGGATAGAAATCGAGGGGGTATTCACGTGGAAGGCGCCAGCCGGCTCCGCAACGTGAGCGTCAACGAGAAGCCGGCGAGGAGGAGGATGCTGATCAGCACCAGGAAGGCGGACCATCCGGCGCGGGCGTAGACGAGGCCAGGCAGGTACGAGCCGGCCGCCCCGCCGACATAATAGATCGTAATGTAGAGGCTATTCACCGTGGCCGCGTCATGATTGGTCCCCTCCGTCAGCGTGGCCGCGATGACGGCGTGGATCAGGAAGAAGCCGGCCGTCAGGATCGTCACCCGATAAACATCGCTTCAACGGCCGGCACGACCGCAAGCATCGCCCCGGCCGCCATCACCAGCAGGCTCGTCACGATGGTAGGCCACAGCCCCCCGATGGCCTCGGCGATGCGGGGCGCATTCACCGAGACCACAAGGCCCAGCAAAAAGCCGAGATAATAGAGGGAGATGCGACCCTGACCGATCGCGGGATCGAGCGCTTCGAGCCGAAAGGGCATATAGTTCAGCAGCCCGGTCATCGCAAAAAAACCGAGGAAGACAATCCCGTAGAGGCGCATGAGGCGGGTGTCCTGCAGCGTATCCAGGTAGCCGCGCAATGAGCCGGGCCGGACGGTCCGAGGCTCGCTCGCCGGCTCTGCCGGCAACAGGCTTGTCAGCGCCCCGACAGCCAGCGTCACACCACCCAGCAGCAGGAAATAGGACGGCCAGGGTTGGGACTGCGACAGAAAGCCGGCCACGATGCGCCCGCACAATCCGCCCGCCACCGACGCGGCGACATAATACCCCATCGTCTGCCGGATCGTCTTCGAAACAACGATGATATACGTCATCGTCGCTGCCAGCAGACCGGAGATCAGCAAGCCCTCGAAGAGCCGGACGAGCTTAAGCATCCCGAACCCCAGCCCCGACGCAAACGCCAGTTCACTAAGGCCCAGCAGCAGCAGGCACACACGCAACAGCCGGCGCGGCGCCATGTGCTGCATCGCCCACCCCGATACCAGCGGCCCGACGGCCATGGCCAGCAAACTCCAGGTGATGAGTGACGCCGACGCCGTTTCGGAAATCGCCAGGGACCGGCTCAATAACGGAAGCAAAGGCTGGATCCCGTACAGGGCGGCCATCCCGAGGAACGTGCCCGAAACAACCAGAAGGGTAATTAGGAGCGACATGCGTAAAGACGTTAAAAGTTTAAAGTTTAAAGTTTAATACTTCGGACACTTTTTGTAGCTGGACCGTTTCTGACGATCAGGCCCCTCCTCGATCCGAGGAGGGGCCTGAATTGTCACGCGGCAGCGCACTCCTTTGTAAACTGTCCGAAGTATTTAAGTTTAAAGTTAAAGGTTAAAGGCGTCGACCTTAAACATTAAACCTTGAACATTAAACCAAAAAAGCATCTTCCCACCGGGAAGATGCTTTTTTACACCACGGAGCGGCCCTCTGGCATCGTCTGACTCACCGATGACCGGACAGATGGGATATGCGAAGCCCTGAACTCACACTATAACCCCTTCGATCGATCGGCACTAAAAGCCGGCAGTGACAGAGCGTGAGGACCGCTCCATGGCGCGTACTCCACCATGGAAATCTCTCTCAGGTCTTCCTTCGTGACACGCCGGCGGGGCTCCGGAAGTACGCCGCTTCTACATCTTCAATTCACACAATACGGCTCCCGCCGGCTCAGTCGCCAAACAGCGATTCCAGGTCGCGGTCGAACGCCGGCCGTTCGTCGACGGCGATATACGGCCGGAAACTCTGGAAATCGAGGTCTTCAAACTCATTTTGCACCTGCTCATCCAGCCACTCTCTTTCCATGAGGCCCATCAGGGATACCCCGTATTCTTCCTCGAAGTAGCGGAGGAGATGCATGCCGGCGGCACCCTCGGTCGGGGCGACATAGCCAACCTGATCCAGAAATTCCTTAATTTTGTCGTTCATTGTCGATGGGCGTTGGTTTCAAACGGTATCGGATCTCCGGGCGCCGGTCTAAACCGCAACCGGGGGCCATTGGAATGACTGACGGAAGAACGAGCCCGACATGAACAGCCTACATACGCATGTCATCCTCTTTTAATAGACTGGCCATGCCCCACACTGGCTTTCGCCTTTTCGTGTACTGCTGCATCGCGGTGCTTTTTACGGGATTTTTTGTCCTGCCAGCACACGCCCAGGACAACACCCTCTGGCCGGGTTTCCGGCATGACAACCAGCGGACCGGGCGGAGCCCGCTTGCCGGCCCTTCGTTTCCGGATGCATTGTGGCAGCGCGATCTGCGCGGCTTCGCGTACGCCTCGCCGGCATTCGGCCCGGGCGGTGTGATTTACGCGGCCTCGGAGAGCCGGCTGTACGCCTACGACCGCGGCGGCGTCCAGCAGTGGACGTTCGACTTCCTGGATGTCGGCCCGGCATCCGTCGACATCCGCGGCATCGTCTCTTCGCCGGCCGTCACGCCCGCCGGCATCGTCTACATCGGCTCGCTCGATGAGAATCTCTACAGCCTCAACGCCAACGGCTCGCTGCGGTGGACGCTCGACACCGGTGGCCAGATCTTTTCCTCGCCGGTAGTCAATGCCGCCGGTCGGGTGTTCGTGGGCTCCCGCTCGGGCAACGTCTACGCCGTCAATGCCGACGGAAGCATCGCGTGGACCTTCCCCACAGACGGCGAGGTGTTTGCCTCGCCGGCGCTCGATACGGATGGCCGCCTCTACGTGGGCGCGACGGACGGCGCTCTTTACGCGCTCAATTCCGCCACCGGCGCCATACTCTGGACGCCCTTCACCGTGGGAAGCGAGTTCGTCTCCTCCCCAGCCATCGCCCCGAACGGCACGGTGTACGCCGGCTCACTGAACGACATCCTCTACGCCGTCGACGGCGACACCGGGCGGCAGATCTGGACCTACGACACCGGCGGGGATATCGTCTCCTCGCCGGCCATCGGCGCGGACGGCACCGTCTACGTGGCCACGCTCGACGGCTTCGTGCACGCCGTCAACCCGGCCAATGGACTGGCCCGCTGGGCCCAGCCGTTTGCCGCGTCGGATCGTATCGCCTCCTCCCCGGCCGTCGGGCAGGACGGGCTCATATATTTCGGGGCGCTCGACGGCGTCTTTTACGCCATCGAGGATGGCGGCAATGCACCCGTGGTGCGATGGACGTACAACGCCGGCTCGCCCGTCTGGTCCTCCCCCGCCATCGGCACCGGCGAGACGCTCTACTTTGTCTCCTCCGGCCTCAACAACGACCGCGGCCTGCTGCATGCCGTCGGGCCGGCGGCGTTCGACGTCCGCTTCCAGGGCACACCGACCGACGGCGAGGACGCGTTGCTCACGATCAACCAGGCCGGCACCACGACCGCCGCGGCCGGCGCCCTCTTCTACCGCCGCGCCGGCGCCCTCGGATTTGAATCGATCAACTTCGCCGGCCAGGCCACCATCCCTGGCGCCGCGATCACGGAAAGCGGGCTCGAATACTACATCGTCGACGACGATGGCGCGGCCTTCCCGGCAACTACGCCCGAGCAACGGCCGGCCGTTCAGCCCGTCCGCGTCGCCTCCGCAACGCCGCCGTACGCATTGACGCCGAGGTCCTACAAAATGATCACCGTCCCGCTCCTGCTGGACGACACGACGCTCGAAGACGTTTTGGGCGACGACTATGGACCGTACGACCCGCAGGCCTGGCGCCTACTCCGGTGGAAAGAAGACGACTTCGTCGAATTCCCGACCCTGGATGACGCCGTGCGGCCGGGCGAGGCCTTTTTCCTCGTCACACGCGACGGTGCGATGTACGACGCCGGCGCCGGCTTCTCGGTGAACACCAGCCTCCTCTACCCCATCGCCCTCCAGCCCGGCTGGAACATGATCGGCAACCCGTTCGCGTTCCCGGTGGCCTGGTCGGATGTCGATCGCGACGCCTCGGTCGTCAACGCCATCGCCTACTACGACGGGGTTGAGATGGTGCAAGACCCCGGCCGGACCGACGTGCTTGCTCCCTGGGAAGGCTATTTCGTCTTCAACGCCAGCGACGCCCCGGTGACGATCGCGATTCCGCCTCTCCTGGCGCCGTCGACAGGAGAGGGACTCGAAGAAGAGATGCTGTTCGCCCGAATCACGGCCACACGGCCGGGTGAATCCGGCGGCGACACCCAGAACTGGATCGGCGCCGGCGCCGCACCGTTCGCCCGGCCCGAAGCGCCGGCCGTTCACGCGGCGGTCCGGCTCTCTCTCATCGACGACGGCCAGCCGATGGCGGTCAGCGTCCGCCCCGCCGGCGGCGACCTCTCGTGGCCGCTGCGGCTGGAGAGCACGGGCTCGGAGCGCGTGGACCTCCGCTTCGAGGGGTTGGCGGACGCGTTTCCGGGGCAGGCCATCCTCCTGATCGACGAGGACTTCGGGTACGCCCAGGCCGTTACGGGCGAGGTGATCCCGGTCGCGCTCTCGGCGGCCTACCCCGAGCGCCGGCTGCGGCTGACGGTCGGTTCGGCCGCCCCGAACGGCATCCCCATCGCCCCGATGCGGACCGCCCTGCTGCCCAACTACCCGAACCCGTTTAGCGCCTCGACCACCGTGGCGTACGAATTGTCCGAGCCGGCGGACGTTACTGTGACGATCTACAACAGCCTCGGCCAGGTGGTAGAGACCCTCGTCCGTGGCTGGCAGACGCCGGGGCGTTACGCGGTGGACTGGTCGAGCACCGGCCGGGCCGCGAGCGGCGTCTACCATTACCGGCTCACCGCCGGGTCCTTCGCTTTTTCGGGATCCATGGTCCTCGTTCGATAACCGCATCGCCTGACATCCCCGAACATGCCCAGATTGCTCTCCCTCTCCGTTGCCGCCCTTGCGATGCTGACGTTCGCACGGCCGATTTCCGCGCAGGACCTCCAGGAAACGCTCAGCCAGGTCGGCGAGATCTACGCCCGCGCGTACGTCGATCCGCTGGCGGAGGCCCTCGGGGCCGACCTCAACACCGGGCTCTTCCACACGGCGCGTGTGGGCAACAACCGCGTCGGGCTTCATTTTTACCTCGGCGTGAAGGCTTCGGCGACGTTTCTGGCGAGCAGCCGGCAGTCGTTCGACCTGACGTACACCGGCACCGTGCCGCTCGCCTTCGACATTGGGAGCGAGACCGTCACCTTCGATGTGCCCGCGACGTTCACCGTCACCGACGCCCCGAGCATCTTCGGTGATGAAACGGCCGGCCTGGCGACTGTGAACGTCCGCTACGACACGACCTTCAGCACGCTGGGCCTCGTGCTGCCCGTCAGGTTCGACTCCACCCTTGCCCCCCGAGAGACCATCGGCGGGCTGCTCCGCACGGACGTCGCACCGCTGCTCGTCCCGCAGGCCGGCCTGGGCACCATCCTCGGTACCGACATCATGGTGCGCTGGCTGCCCACGATCACCGTCGCCGATGTCGGGTCTGTCGGGCTCTTCGGTTTTGCCGTTCGCCACAGCATCAACCAGTATCTGCCCGCGTTACCCGTCGATCTGGCCATCCAGGCAGCCTGGCAACATGTCCAGGTGGATGACGCCGACGACGCCTCGGTGATCGACGCGCGCACGTTTGCCGTCAACGCGGCCGTGAGTAAACGCATCGGCGTCCTCACCCTCTACGGAGGCGTGCAGACGGAGCGCTCCGATATCGAATTTGCCTACGAAGCGGCTGTGGACGGGTCGGACGTAGGGGTTTCCTCGATCCCCGTCCGATTCACTGTAAGCGGCGGCGGCCGGACGCGCGGCATCTTCGGGATGGGGCTGAGCCTCGGGCCGGTGCTGATCAACAGCGACATCAGCGTTGGGCAAACCACGGTGGTCTCGGCCGGCTTCGGGTTTGCGTTTTAAACGCGCTAACGCGTTGAACGTTGAACGTTTTTATGTTGAACGTTTTTATGTTGAACGTTTTTATGTTGAACATTGGTAATGCCCTTTTCTGGCACTTTTCGCCCCACGAATTGACGGTACGCTCGCATCAGGCCTGTGTCATCCTGAACACAGTGAAGGACCTTCGAGCGGCAGATGGCCATCGTCTGATGGAATGCTTCGGATCGCGACGGCCGGTCAGCTTCTGCCCAATGCAAGGATGGTTGCCGGTTTAATGTCTTCGCTGGCGCTGCTGATTCCGCAGTGATTCGGGGGGTCCCCCCGCCTTCGCGGGGGCAGGCTTTCGACAGGCTCTGGATGACAGGTTATAACGCGTTAACGTTCAACGCATTACAACGTAAACGCCAGCCCTCCGCCGATCTCTACGCCCGGGAAGCTGCCGAAGGTATAGACAAATCGGGAGGTGAGGCTGACCTCGGGCGTCAGGACGAATTCCTGGCCGGCGCCGATGTCGAACAGGGTGCGAGCATCAAACAGGTCGGTAGCCTCAAAGTATCTTCCCTGAGTAATGAGGGTGGCATACACGGTCTCCAGCACGCGGACGCGGTAGGACACAAGCAGCCGGCCCTGGGTAGGCTCCGTCCGGGGCGCCGGAACGGATATGCCATTGACGGGCAGGGCGCTCTTCCCCTTGTCGCGAAACCGCCCGAACACCCGGAGCTGGTTCGTCCCCAGTTGGCCGAGGGCCTGGAGCGAAACAGCGAGTTGGTCTCCGGTTTCGTACACATCCACATCGCCAAGTTGATCAGCCTGGTAAAGCGTATAGGTCACATCGGCGGAGAGCGCCCAGGCCTCGCCCAGGCGGACGTCGCCGCCGCCGGTGATGAGGAGTTCGTCGCCGGGTTTAAACGTATCCGCCATACCCACCAGCGGTTCAAAACGGCCCCGGTACTGGTAGGAAGCACCGATGCCGATCACCGCCTGATCGCCGGCTGGAATCGCAAGCGCCACCCCGGGCGACAGGTTCAGACCCTGGCCGAATACCGGCAGCCGAAACCCGTAGAAGTTCTGGCTCAGGAGCGACGAGGTTTCGAACTCCTCCTGCGTGAGAGCGCGTTTGCCGCTCGGCAGATTGGCGCTGAGGCTGAACACCGCGCTGGCCGCGCTAAGACGCTGGTAATACGAAAGTGCGATCTGCGCATCGCTGAACCCCTGCAAGGAGGCGACCTCGTCGCCGGACACCAGCGCGGGGCTGGCGGAGAACGACACCGCGAATGGCCGGCTCACCGGCACAAAAGCCGTAATGGGGAAGCTGACCTGCTGTAGCCGGCTGTCGGCGTCGGCGTCGGCGTATTGCTGGTACACCGCGCCGGTGGTGATCCGGATGGGGCGCGGGGCGCTGCCGATGTAGGCATCCTGGGCAAAAGCGACGGGCGCCACCGCCAGAAGGACGAACAGAAAGGCAAATCGCATGACGATGGGATTTCGCATACATGAGAAGTGGTTACGCGATGGTCAAAAACAAGCCATAAGTCAGTTTCCACACCGTAGAGACACGATACATCGTGTCTCCCTACAAGCCGAGCACTACGTCATAAGGATGAAACACGTCCAGGTCAGCACGACCACCGAGACACGATACATCGTGTCTCCCCGCCGTGCGTAACGCACATTAATTACCCGGCGGACGCGGAGGGTCGGGCAGGTTGATCCCCGAGCCCCCGGCATCGGGCCCCGGCTCGCGCGAGTCGTCGCCTGGGAAAAACCCATTGCCAATGATGGCGTTGAGCAAGGTGAGCCGTAGCGCCATCAGGTCCAGCGAAGCCTCCCCAGTAGCATCCGCGTCGGCTGACTCGGCGATAAATCCCTCGATCTCGAGATCCGCATCCGCCATCGCGCCGGCCTCTTCGGCCTTCACCACGGCTTGCGAGAAGGCAGGGTCGAGCGTGGAGGCTTCGCCATACGAGGCGGCCGCCTGGCCGAAGTTATCGCCGTCCTCTTCCAGCAATCCCCGGCTGAAGGCCAGGAACGCCTGGAGGTTTTGGGTCGGTATAAATTCGATCTGTTGCCGTTCCTCGGCGGTGAGCTCGATGCCAAGACGGCCGATCAGATCGAACACGACGGCCTTTTGCGCGAGGAACAGATTTCGCAGCGCTTCGGACTGAGGATCCAGTTGGACGAGCTCAGACGTCTCGAGCGCCACGAGGGCGCTTTCGAGGCGGATATCGTTGCCGCCGAGCACGTTATAGGCGCCGCTCACCAGCCGGCCGGCGCCTAGCATCCGACCCATGCGCGGCGCCGTGGCCGCGTCCATGTACTGGGATTGAGAGAGCTCGAGTTCGTCCAGTAGCGCCTGGAGACGGATACGCTCCACCACACGCAGCGCGTTCACGCGGGCCAGATCCACCGACATCATCTCTGCCAGACCCCGCGCCAGCGGTTGATACCGGGCGTCGGAGCCCTGATACACCAGCGGAAAAACGGCCACGATGCGCGGCGAGGCGGCGGAATCCGCGATCGAGGCCTCGACGGAGGCGAGCTGCGTCATCTCGTCGCGCAGCATCCGGCGGGAGAGCCAGGCGTAGCGGCCCTGCATGAGCCGGCGGTACGGCGACTCCCGCGATACCTCGGTGTATTTCTCATAAAGCCGGATCGCCGTGTCCCGACGCGCCAGCGTCTCATTCGCCATGCCGAGGTGGAATAACGTCTTGGGATCGTTCGCCTGACGGGCGTAGGCCTGCTCGAGGTAGGCGTTGGCCTCGGTATACTGGCGGGCTTTGAGGTAAATGACCCCCAGATCCCTCAGCGCCTCGGCGTCGGCGGCATTGACGGCAAGCCGGCGCTGCAGCGCGTCTATATCGCGTTCATAGTCCGACAACTCGCCGACAAAGACCGACGGAGCGCAGCCCCACGCCAGGAGGACAAGCGTCGCGGGGACGAGGAGCCGCGTCACGAAGTTTCGCATGATGAAACAGGAACAGATAAGAGGGGAAGCTGAGGAGCAAAACATACAACAGCCGATCCATGCGGCCTTACGGCGCCAGCCAACATACGGCGCGCCACGGGATACTTTCTCCCACAGTCGTTCCTTCCCACTCTGTTTTCAGAAGAACCCGCACAGTGGTTCGGTGCGCCGGCCGGGGAGGGCCTTACAGGCGGGCCCGGGCCTAACCCTATTTTACGTGTAGTCCCTTCCACTTACTTCCCGATCCAAAGGGCACGTTGCAGGTCGGGGAAGCGGTTACGCGTCTCGGACGCCACGATCCTCCACGCCATCGAGGGAATCTTCATTTACACATGCGAAGGCAAAGGACGATGCTTTTCACGAATCCGACCACCGAAACCGGGCCTTTTTGTTCCACCCACTTTCCGGTTCGTCTCCCATTGGGTTACGCACGAACGTCGCTTTGCCGCTGCACATTGAACAGGGTTTGAAGAGTGTGCGGCCGCTTCCGTTTGTCGTCAACAAGATCCTCGAACTGGCCAAGGAGGACCCGGTCGACTTCCGGGCCATGTCGCGCACGGTGGCGTCTGATCAGACGCTGTCGGCGCTGATCATGAGCGTTGCCAACTCGGCCGGCCTATCCGAGCGCTACAAACAGATCGCGTCGCTAAAACAGGCGATGGTCATGCTCGGCCGGCAGCAGCTCGTTCAGATCGTAATCACCTACACCCTGCAAAGCATGCAGGCGATCGGTGCGACGAAATGGCCGCTCGGTGGGGAGCGATTCTGGCGCCACTGCCTGGCGGTCGGGACGATGGCCAGCCAGCTGGCGGTGAAGATCGGCCTGCCGTACCCGAAGGAGGCGTTTATCGCCGGCCTGGTGCACGACATCGGTAAGATCATCATGCTGAACGAGTACAAGACGCCCTACGCGCAGCTCCTTCAGTCGACGCGCAACAACCTGACTCCTCTTTTCCTCAACGAGAAGAAGATCCTGGGATGCACCCACGCCGAGGTCGGCGCCGCGCTGTGTATCCGCTGGAAGATTCCGACGCCGGCCGCGTGCTGGCCTCGGGGATGTACCTGTACCGCCTCGATGTCGACGGGCAGATCTTCACACGGGCGATGCTTCTGATGAAGTAGCCGCACCGTTCTCCCGCTCGGAAGCCGGCGCGTCGATCACCCATTCCGGCGCGTGCAGCGCGCGGGTGGAGCGGTCGATGAGGTCGATGGCTTCCAGTTCGTCTTTGGTCGCGGCGCCGAGTTCCTGGAAGCGCCGGGCCGTCACGAGAACGCGGGATTCGAGTGAGCCCATGGCGTTGTTGTAGCCGCCGACGGCTTTGTCGAGCCCGCGCCGCATCTCGAGGAAGTGGCCCGTCATCGTCCGCAGCCGGTCGTACAACTCCTGGCCGAGTTTGCTGATGTCGAGCGCGTGGCGGGCGATCTGCTCGTGCCGCCAGCCGTAGGCGACGGCCCGGAGCAGGGCTATCAGCGTCGTGGGTGTGGCGAGTACCACCCCGTGTTTCATGCCCTCTTCGAGCAGCGTCGCGTCGTGCTGGAGGGCGGCGCTGAAGAACATCTCGCCCGGGAGGAAGAGGACAACGAACTCCGGCGAGAGGTCGAATTGCGCGTGGTAGGACTTCTGGCCGAGCTGGCGGAGGTGGGTACGGACCTGCGAGGCATGGTCGCGCAGGTACTGGTTGGCCGTCTCCTCATCGTCCGCCTCGACGGCGTCGAGGTACGCCTGGAGCGGCGTTTTGGCGTCGACGATGATCTGTTTGTTGTTGGGGAGATTGACAATGAGGTCGGGGCGGATTCGGCCGGCGGGGGTATCGACCGAGACCTGCTCGTCGAAGTCGCAATGCTCCACCATGCCGGCGAGTTCGACGACTTTGCGAAGCTGCATCTCCCCCCACCGACCGCGGACGGAGGGCTGGCGGAGGGCCTTCACGAGGTTGCCGGCTTCTTTCTGGACCTGGTGCTGCGCCATCGCCATCGAGGCGATCTGCTCGGTGAGCGAGGCATAGGCGGCGGTGCGCGCCTCCTCCACTTCCCTGATGCGGAGGTTGACCTTTTCGAGGGAGGTATTAAGCGGCTTGACGAGTTCTCCCATGGCTTGCTCGCGCCGCTGCATCTCCGCGCCGGCGCGGGTATAGAAGTGGTCGAGGGACGCTTTCGCCAGCTCGGAGAACGCCTTCGTGTTTTGATGGAGCGCCTCCGAGGAGAGTGCCTTGAAGGTGTCGCCGAGGCGGGTCTGGGCCTGATCGAGAAGGGCTGTCCGCTCGGCCGACGTGCGCCGCTCCTCGTCCAGCTGCGTCTGCCGGACGGCCACTTCGCTGGTCAGCTTCGTGACACGCTCCTGAAACTGCCGGCCGGTGGAGCGGAGCGCCTCGAGCTCCTGTTCCTGGGCGCGGACGCGTTGCTCCTGGGCCTGGAGCGCCGCGCGAGC
>JAWXAX010000132.1 GCA_034439735.1 Rhodothermales bacterium
CCCCTCCTCGATTCGAGAGCCTGCCCCGTACTTGATACGGGGAGGGGCCTGAATTGTCACGCGGCAGCGCACTCCTTTGTAAACTGTCCGAAGTATTAAGGTTGCAGGTTGCAGGTGTGAAGGTTTTTGGTTCGAAGGTCGCAACTTGCCAACCTGCAACTTGCCAACCTGCAACCTGTAACCTGTAACCTGCAACCTGTAACCTGCAACCTGTAACCTATAATCGTCCCATGGGATTTGGAGAAGCGTTTCGAATGGCGATTGATGCGTTGCGGGCGAATAAAACCCGCTCGTTCCTCACGCTGGTCGGTATGATCATCGGAGTGTTTGCCATCATCGTTTCCGTTACGGCCGTTGAGGTGATCGATGTCTACTTCAAGGACTCGATGCAATTCCTGGGATCGTCCACCTTTAACGTCACACGGTACCCGCAAATACGCGTGGATGGCGGCCGGCGGGACGAACGCAACCGTCCGAATCTATCCTACGAACAGATCGAGCGTCTCTCGTCTCTGATGGAGTTGCCGGTGACGGTGAGCGTGATCGAGGACTTTCATTTCGGAGCGGTTCGTTATGGCTCGCGAGAAACCGAACCTAACCTGGTGTTGCTCGGGGGCGATCAGAACTTCCTGGGCAACTTCAGCTACGAGTTGGAGCAGGGGCGCTTCCTGACCGAGCAGGATGTGCAGTACGCCCGGGGTGTAGCCGTCATCGGGAAGCCGTTAGCCGATGAGCTGTTCCCGAGCGAGACCCCCCTGGGCAAGTCGATCCGGATGGACGGTCACCGCTATGAAGTTGTCGGCGTGCTCGCGGAGAAAGGCAGTTTTCTCGGATTCAGCCAGGACAATCGCATCGTGACGCCGATCACGCGACTCTTCACGCTGTATGGCAGCACGGACCGCAACATCGGAAGCGTCAGCCTGCGGGTTCAGGACCCCGTCCTGCTAAATGCCGCCATGGAGGAGGCGATCGGCCGGATGCGGGCCATCCGCAAGGTGCCCCCGGGAGAGGAGAATAACTTCGAGATCGCCACGAACGATACCTTTCAGGGCTTCTTCGATGCATTTACTGGTGTATTGCGCGTGGGCGGCGCCGGCATCGGCCTCATCTCGCTGTTTGCCGCCGGCATCGGGATCATGAACATCATGCTGGTGTCCGTCACCGAGCGGACCCGCGAGATCGGCATCCGGAAGTCGATCGGCGCCCGCCGGAAAGACATCATGCGTCAGTTTCTGTTGGAGGCGTTTTTCCTGTGTCAGATCGGCGGGCTGATCGGCATCCTGCTCGGCGCGCTGGTTGGCAACGGGGTGGCGTTGTATTTCGACATTCGTGCGGTTTTTCCCTGGGATTGGGCGATCATCGGCATCGTGATGGTTACCTTCATTTCTCTCATCTTTGGCGGATTCCCGGCCTACAAAGCGGCCCGGCTGGATCCGATCGATTCGCTGCGTTACGAATAACGTGGCCGGCCTCTCTAACGCATATGGATAAGGCGAAGCAAGACGCGGCCAAGCAGGCCCTCGGCGAAGCGGCGGCTCGACTCGTGGAGGATGGCATGCGCGTCGGGTTGGGAACGGGCTCCACGACGGCGCTCGCGATCGAGGCTATCGGTCGACGCGTTCGAGCAGAAGGTCTTCGCATCGTCGGAGTACCCACGTCCTTCGCCGCGGAGCGCCGGGCCAGAACGTTCGGAATTCCGCTTGCGACACTGGACGATGTGGAAGCCCTCGACCTCGCGATTGATGGGGCGGATGAGGTGGACCCTGCTTTTAACCTCATCAAGGGCGGTGGGGCGGCCCACACCCGAGAGAAAATCGTGGCGGCCCTGGCAAAACGCTTCGTGGTGCTGGTAGATGAGTCCAAGCTCGTTCGCCGGCTGGGCCTGACCCGCCCTGTCCCACTAGAAGTGTTACCCATGGCGCTGGCGCCGGTCCAACGCGCGCTCGAACGACTGGGCGCGAAACCCGAACTGCGCATGGCCGTGCGGAAAGACGGTCCAGTGGTGACGGACCAGGGCTTCTGGATCGTGGACGCCATGTTCCCTCCGATCGAGGACCCGGCGCGACTGGCGATAGAGCTGCAGGCGATTCCCGGGGTGCTGGACCATGGTCTGTTCATCGGCCTGGCCCACGATGTTCTGGTGGCGGCCGACGACGGAACGGTGCGCGAACTCGTGCGCGAAGCCTAACCGCACGCCTTAACCAACCGAATGAAAAAAGCCCTCTCCGGCAGCGCAGGAGAGGGCTTTTTTGGTCTCTTAGGCCCCGATGAAACGCTGTAAGCGTTACTTGAGCTTAAACGTGATCGGGAGCGACATTTTCACCGGCACGGCCTTGCCACGCTGACGACCCGGCTTGAACTTCGCCTGGCTGACGGCGCGAACCGCCTCTTCGTCGCACCCGGCGCCGATGCCGCGGACAACCACGGGATCAAGCACTTCCCCGTTGACGCCAACGACGAACTGGACGAACACGCGTCCTTCAACGCCGGCTTTCTTCGCGATTTCCGGGTACCGGATCTTGCTCTGGATCGAACCGAGGCCGCCGATCAACTCGGGCATGTCCTCCACGATCATGAAAATTTCGGTCTCTTCTTCTTCCTCCTCAGCCGCCGGCGGAGGAGGAGGGAGGTCCACGATCTCCTGATCTAACTCGAGAGAGACGTCGAGATCCAGGTCTTCGTCTTCGAGGATCTCATCGTCCGGCACCTCGACTGGAACCGGAGGCTTCGGAGGGGGCGGGGGTTTCTCTACTTGCTTCGTCTGCAGGATTTCTTCCATTTGCACGATCTCCTGCTGGACCTCCACCACCTGGAAGCTGGAGTCCGACGTGAGGTCGAACCGGAAGGCTGCGATGAGGACCACAAGCGCAAGGACCAGACCTACCTGGACAAACAGGTGGTACTGGCTACGCAGGTTGGCTTTGTCGGATTTTCTTAAAGACATGGGCGCACGTCACGCTAAATGAGGATAATACCCGTTCTGGCGGGCCCCTAAGATAAAGAAGGGAAACTCGGAAGATCAATGCCGCGACGCGGATTCCTGAGATTCCCCTGGGATATCTATTTTATAGACACCGTGGCGCCCTGGAAGTTGCCGAGGTGGCTGCCTTCAGGCACATGGCTCCGGGTTACTGCCATCGTTTCCGCTCGATCCAGTGCTGAACGCCGGCGGCGGTGAAGAGCCCGATCAGGTTCGCGGCTGCGTCCAACGGATCCGGCGTGCGATCCCAGGGCAGCAGGCCCTGATACACCTCCGTGCCGATGGCATACAGCGCCCCGAGGCCCAGGACGAGGGCAAATCGGTAGGGGAGCTTTTGGGGGAGTGCGCGCAGCCAGAGCCAGCCCAGGCCCATAAAAAGTGAGAAGTGGACGATTTTATCCGGACGCAACAGGTCGATGTCGAGATCGGGCAGGTCGTTACCGGGAATGGAGCAGGCCGCCATGATGCCCAGCGTCCATCCGATAGCCAGTACATAGGCTCGGGTCATGGATCGACGTAAAATCGGGTGCGAAAAAGGTCGGGAAGATGGGGGGTGAGATCGCTGGCCATCATGGCACGGGGGTTCACGGACGCGGCGTGGCGATCGGCGGCTGCCCCGCCGATGTGCAGGGCGCACAGGGCGGCGTCGAGGGGCGAGAGGCCCTGGGCGAGGAAGCCTGTGCATAGACCGGCCAGGACGTCGCCTGTTCCTGCCGTCGCCAGCAGGGCGTTGCCGGTGCCATTGATGAAGACGCGGCCATCCGGCGCGGCCACGATACTCGGCAGGCCCTTTACGATGAGCACGCACTGCCAGCGCCTGGCGTAGGCGCTGGCGAGCGTGATACGGTTCGAGGTGTCGACTTCCCCGCCGGCCAGCGTTCGAAACTCCCCCAGGTGCGGGGTGAGAATCCAGTCGCCGGCGGACAGATCGGCGATGTGTGCCTCCATGCCGGCGAGCGCCACAAGGCCGTCCGCATCCACCACAGTCGGCAGCCGCGCGCGCTTCAACAGGGCCCGGACGAATGCCTGCGTCCCTGGCTGGCGTCCGAGCCCGGGGCCAACCAGGAGCGCGCGGGCTTTTTTCAGGGGCCCCTCCAGGGCATCGACGGCCGGTCCGGCTTCGATGCCATCCGCATTCGTTGGCAGCGGCGCGGTCATGACATCGGTGAGTTTGACGGCCAGCACGGGCTGGGCCGGGGCCGCCGTCGCACAGATGACCGCACCGGCTCCGGAACGTGCGGCCGCCTCGGCCGCCAGAGCCGCCGCTCCGGTGAAGCCGACGGAGCCGGCGACGACGAGCGCCGTCCCCACGCTGTACTTGTGGGCATCGTGCGCCCGGGTGGGCAATAAGGCGCGGATCGCCGCGTCGGTGGTGCGATGGGCACATCCGGGCGCGGCCGCGGCGCGGGCGATGAGATGGGCAGGGATGCCGATTTCAACAGTTTCGATCCACCCGGCCACGCGAGGTCCTTCGCCAAGCAGCAGACCGGCTTTCAACGCCCCCATCGTGATCGATCCATCGGCCACTACCGGCCGGCCATGCGCTTCGCCCGTGTCGCTGTCGAGGCCAGTAGGGATGTCCAGCGCGACCACGGGTACGTCCGCCGCGTTGATCGCGTCCACCACCTCCTGATACCGAGCGCCCAGCGCACGCGTCAGTCCCGTGCCCAGCAACGCGTCCACGAGCAGATCGGCGCTGGCGAGTCGGTCGAGGGAATCGGAGGCCTGGAGGTCGAACACGGCGACACGCTCGCCGTCTTCGGCGACGAGGCGTTCCAGCAGGCGATAATTGAGCGCCGCATCGGGCGGCAGCGCCTCGGCATTGGCCATGCAGCCCGCGAACACGTGCGCACCCCGGGCATGAAGCACGCGTGCCACCACGAGGCCATCGCCCCCATTATTTCCGGCGCCGCACAGGCACACCACTCGCCGGCCCATCACAGCGCCAAAACGGGACTCGATGACCCGCACCGCCTCGCGGCCGGCGGTCTCCATCAAGGTGAAACCCGGGATGCCGAACACCTCGATCGTCTCGCGATCGGCGGCGCGCATGGCGGCTGCGGTCAGGACGGGGAGGTGAAGGGGTTGCATGTACGGGGTTTAAGGATCAAGGTAGGGGGGCAACCTTAACCTACGCATCAAACGGCTATTTGATTGTCAGGGTATCACTCAATTCGGTTGCCCATCGAGCGCGTACCGTGAGGCTGTCCGTGCTCCACTGGATTGGTTCGGCAAATGCAAACGGAGCGATAGCGCCGCCGTCCCACCGCATGTTGCCGTTTCGGTCCAGGAACGCGCGGACCCGATACCGAGTCTGCGCTGGCAGGTTGGAAAATAAAAAACGGCCCTCCGCATCGGTGGCAACGGCCGGGATGGGCTGCGAAGGGGGCTGATAGGGCATGAGTTCGACCACCGGCGCACCCGTCGCTCCCGAATCGGCCCGGGCAACACCGCTCAGTTCCCCAAGTTCGTCGGGGGAGAGGTAGGCGAATGTCCGCGTGAACACGGTGTCGGGCTGGCCCACTTCGCTGCCGGTCACACGCAGGCTAAACGGCACACCGGCAGCCATTGGAAGCCGGGGCGCCAGGGTATAGGTAACGCCGTCCTGTGTCGAGGCCGCGTAGGGAAAGGCTACGCCGGTCGAATCCACCAGCGAGGCGATGCGGGTCAGTCGTTCGGCCGCCACAGGCGCGCTTAGCCGCATGCCCGGGTGTTGCCCGGGGAAAAGCGTTTGTACCGTCCCCGCCGGCGCAAGCCCTGCCGCCGGGGCGAACGACACGAAGCGCACCTGGACGGTATCCTGTGCGGCGGATGGGGAGAAACCGACGGTGTCGGCCACGACGGGGTTCAGGCTCGAATCCGCCAGCCCGCCGGGCTGGATGGTGTGCCGCGATGCGAACAGGGGCGCGGTCTCGACGAACACCTGACGCGGGTCCTCGACCTGGAGGTAGACGGCTTCGACGGGCACGACCTGCCGGCTCACCGAGTCCCGCACCGTCCACAACGCCGGGTTGGTGTCGAGGAACTGAATGGATTCCGAGAAGCGCAACGTGAGGCGGCGATTCGAGAGCGCGCGGACGCGTTGCAGGGCCGGCGGAATCGTATCCAACTGCGTCAGCAGCCACGGACGCGGCGCCGGGGTACCGAGGGAGTCGGCGATGAGGAATGAGTCCGGCGGCACGGCGAAGGGTTCCACGCCATCGGGCCTCGCGTTGCGGTTTAGATCTCGCAAGCCGATGACGAAATAGGGCTGCTCGCTCAGGAAGTCGAACGCGAATCGGCCATCGGAGTCGGTTTGCGTCCGATAGGCCGGCCGTTCCGGGAGGGTCGGCGGCAGCGTCGAATCCGGAACGGCGTAAGCAAAGACATCGACCGTTGCGGCTGGATCACCTTCCAGTGCATCCACGACTCGCCCGGCGAGCCGGCCCCGGTTGATCACGGGACCGGTGGCAAAGGCGATCGTGATCGGCTGCTTGAGGGCGACCCGGTTGAGGTCGCGCAGTTTGGTGTCGAGCGTGACGATGTACGTCGTGTTGGGGCTCAGCGCCTCGGGAAACAGGATCGATACGGCTCGTTTTCGCCAGCGGTAGGCGGGTGGGCGTGGGAACTCGGGCGTGATCGAGACGGCCTGGGCGAACGAGGCCTGATCGACGTATTCGGAAAACACGAGGTGGAGTTCGGTGGCGTCCACATTGACGCTCTGGGACGCCGGCACCGCCGACACGACGGCCGGCGGCGCGGTATCGGTGGGTCCGCCCGTGGGCGCTACCGGGATGGCGCATGAGGCCATGAGGCCGGCAGCGGCGAGGGATGCCGCAGGCAAAAAGCGCGGGATGGGCATCGATCAGCTGTCCTCGGCGCGTTCGCTGCGCAGGGTGAAAAAAAGATAGGCGCCGAGCACCGTGGCGCCCACGGCCAGGGTAGGCTCCAGAATCCGTCGGAGCCAGCGTGCCTCCGGAGTGGACGCCCGCGTCTCGGCATAATCGTTTGTCGTCAGAGAGGCGGCGATCGACCGGGGG
This sequence comes from Rhodothermales bacterium, assembly GCA_034439735.1. Lineage (NCBI taxonomy): Bacteria > Pseudomonadati > Rhodothermota > Rhodothermia > Rhodothermales > Rhodothermales bacterium. The sequence goes on from JAWXAX010000132.1 coordinate 7,000, forward strand.
AAGCGGTCTTCAAAGGCGTCGTTGCAGGTGCGTGTGTCGATGACGCGGCCATCCGGGGCCAGAAGCGTGGCGTCGAGGGCGAGGGTGACGCGCCGGTTAACGGTGCGTCGCCGCGTGCGAGTCAGGGTCACCCCGGCCTGGCGCACATCGATGCGGATACCGGGAATGTTCGGAGCGACGGAATCAGCGAGGAAGACGGAGTGTTGGGCCCGTGCGCCGGCGGCCGCGAGGGCCGGAACGAGGAAGGGCATCCGTTCCAACGGGAGGATGCGGTAAGCCTGGAGGCTATCGGCCAGAGGAGAGAGGCAGCGGACGGCCATCGTCTGGTAGGCCTCGAGGTGGGAAGGCTGGCCGCCGGCCGGCGCCACCCATCCGATGCAAATCCAGCAAAAAAGCGCGAGGCGCATGGCTTCCAGGGTCGGTTCGTACAGATCTGCCTTATAGCGCGGGCGGCTCGCTTTGTTTTCCATGCCTCCCTGGATGGCCGGTGCAGGAGGGAGTGCCCTGGTCTTTTTGTGGGGGCTGGAGTCCGCGCGCAAAAAACAGCGCAGGCACCTCGAAGGATGCCTGCGCTGGCCATGTACGTCATCCGGGAGGGCGCCGATCAGGCGTAAATGCCGCGGAGGCGGAGCGCACGGGCGACTTTGTCGACCGCCAGCACGTACGCGCCAATTCGAAGTGATACGCTGTAGTTCTGGCCGGCGTCGTAGACTGTGTCGAAGGCCGTGCGCATCATGCGGTCGAGGCGGCGGTTGACGCGGTCGAGCGTCCAGAAGTACCCGTGTCGGTCCTGGACCCACTCGAAGTAGGAGACCGTGACCCCGCCGGCGTTGGCGAGGATGTCCGGGATGACCATGACGCCGTTGGCGTTCAGGATGTCGTCGGCGGCCGGGAGCGTGGGGCCGTTGGCACCTTCGGCGATGATCTTCGCCCGAATGCGGCCGGCGTTTTCGACGGTAATCTGATCTTCCTTTGCGGCCGGCACTAGGACATCCACATCCAGGGTAAGCAACGTGTCATTGGAGATCGGCTCGGCGCCGCTATACCCTTCGAGTGAGTTTTTGTTGGCTTTCGAGTACTCGATCATGGCCGGGATATCCAGGCCGGCGGCGTTGTAATAGCCGCCCGAAACGTCGCTCACGGCGACGATCTTACAACCCTGTTCGCGCAGCAATTTTGCGGCGATAGAGCCCACGTTGCCGAAGCCCTGCACGGCCACCGAGCACTCGGAGGAGCGAAGATTGAGGCGCTCCATCGCGGCCAGCGTCACGGTCATCACCCCGCGTCCCGTAGCTTCGATGCGTCCGAGGGACCCACCGAGCACGATCGGTTTCCCGGTCACGACGGCGTTGTCCGTGCGGCGGACGTGCATGGCGTAGGTGTCGAGAATCCAGGCCATGATCTGCTCGTTGGTGTTCATGTCCGGCGCCGGAATATCCCGATCGGGGCCAAAAACGTCGATCATGCTAGCGGTATAGCGGCGGGTGAGGCGCTCGAGTTCGCCCGGGCTCATCTCGCGCGGGTTACAGATCACGCCCCCTTTGGCACCGCCGAACGGGACATTGACCACCGCGCATTTCCACGTCATCCACGCGGCCAGTGCTTTGATTTCCTCCAGGTTCACGTCGGGCGCGTACCGAAGGCCGCCCTTGCTCGGGCCCAGGATTTCATTATGGATCACTCGGTAACCCTCGAACACCTTCAGCTGACCGTTGTCCATCATCACGGGATTCGACGTGATGTGGATGCGTGTCGGGGAACACAGGTATTCGTAAAAACCATCCTCGAGGTTCAGGATATCGGCGGCGACATCGAATCGCTTCTTCATCGACTCGAAGGGATTCTCATGGTCCCGTATCGGGGCCGGTTCTCTGTAGACTGAGTTTGCGTAAACCGCTTTTTTACTGGACATGTTCAAACGCCCTGGGAAGATCTATCGTGGAAGAAGGCTTGCGGCCATATCCAACTTGGAAGCGCTTTCGGGGCTCCCCGTTTCACCCCATTAACGGGTACGGAGGCGACGCGTTTGCCGGGGATATGGCGCGAGAACATTACGTAGGATGCACAAACAGCTTCGTTCAACCGAATGAAGGGGTCCGTGCCGGGTGCCGTAGCCATGCCATCAAAGATGAAATCGTGGATTAACCGTTGGTATCGGCTGACGCGATGTATCTTCTAGACGTGCTGCGGGGTCGTATCAAAGAAAGTAACGACGAAGAACAGGTGGCTATGCGCAGTCAATACGCATGGAAAGGCCGGCGGATCGGGGATAGATATCAAGAATATGGAAAATTTTTCGCGCCTCTCGGAGCGCAGGCGTAAGGAGATCGCCACGCTCCAGCGCAAAAAGGGGCGGATGGATCTGGGGCAGGCCCTGGTAGAGGGATGGCGCGGGGTAACCTCCGCGCTCGACGCCGGCGTGCCCGTGATCGACCTACTCGCGGCGACCGGCTCTGAAGAGGATCCCCGCCTGCCGGCCCTCGTCCGGCGCGCAGGGCGCGAGGCCATTATCCTGCCGGACCACGTATTCGCCCGGCTTTCCGATGTCGATACGGCCCAGGGCATCCTCGCCGTGGTGCCCATCCGGCATCTGGCGATCAGGGACCTGGTGGATATGCGGCGGGTGATCGTGCTGGATGGCGTCCAGGATCCTGGTAACGCCGGCACGATCATCCGAACGGCCGGCTGGTTCGGTATGGACGCCGTGGTAGCCGGTCCGGGCTCGGCCGATCCCTACCACCCGAAGGTCGTCCGCGCGACCATGGGCGGGCTGTGGGACGTGGGAATCGCGGAGGTAGATGACCTCGTCGGCACCCTCGCGGCGTTGACGGCGGCGGGCTTCGCGTGTGTCGGGGCAGACCTTCATGGGGAAGCACTGGCCGGCTGGATCCCTGCCGAACGAACGGCGCTGGTGCTGGGGAGCGAATCCCATGGACTCTCGGAAACCACGCTGCAGGCGCTCACCCACCGTGTCGCGATCGCTGGTGCCCCCGATCGCCGCGGCACGGAGTCGCTCAACGTCGCCGTTGCGGCCGGCATTATGTTGTATGAATGGATTAAAAAATCAACGAGTAACGATTAAAAAATAAAACGATATAGGTTAACTTTTCCTTCAAGTGAAGGGAAATTCAATCGTTGGTCTTCAATTCTTAATATTTCGATGGTAACATCAACACCAGGCCGGTGAGGGCCATCAGCGCCTCGCGCATTTTTTCCATGGCGCGTTTGACTTGCATCTTGATCGCGGCCTCGGTGGTGTCGACGATCGTCGCGATCTCCTCGTAGCGATACCCGTACGCTTTGAGTTCGATGATCTGGCGGGCCCGGGGGGAGAGGGAGGCGAGGGCGCGCTCGAGGTCGATTCCGGCGCCTTCCTGAGGCGGGGCGCCGGAGTCGCGTGGAGATTCGTCGGGATCGAACAGGTTTTCTTTCGTCCGATAACGCCCTCGATACAGGTCCTGCAGTTCGAACAGGGCGGCTTTCATCGCGAAGGCCTTGAGGCTGCCGGCCTCTTTGAGGTCTTTTAAGCCGTGATGGACGCGCAGGAGCGTGTTCTGGACGAGGTCGTCGATTTCCGTTCGCGGGCCGATGCGCTTAATAAAGAACCCGCGCAGGATGGGCTCCAGATGGTGCAGCAGGCGCTCCAGCGCTTTGGCGTTGCCCTGTCGGGCCTGCTCCACAAGGTTGGTATCGAACGCGTTCGATGGCGGCATGTCCGAAGATACGGGTCCACGCCGTTCGACGCGCTACCGACCGTGCGTGAATCTTGGATTCTCCATCCACGCAGGGGGCGCGTCGCACGGGTTGCTGGCGCGATCCAAGCGTGGGGCGTATACTGCGCGCACCCGGACCGATGCCAGCCACCGCATGAAAGCAGATGTCGTTTTTGCCCTGACGGGCGAAGTGAGGCGTAATTCACGAGCGCTCAAGCAGCTTCGGGCGCTGGCGGCGCTCGGGCGGCGCACGCTGGTGGTGGATCTGGACGATCCGGCGACGCCGGATCCCGACGTGCCGGGCGCCCGGGTCATCTCCCTTGGCCGGCCCACGGGGAGTGGTCCGCGTTTTTTTCGCGAGGTGCATCGGCGTTTTACCCGCGCGTTGGGGTCTACCACCGGCGCTGTCTACCACGCGAGCGACCTCTACGTGCTGCCCGCCGCGGCGCGCGCGGCGGGCCGGCAGGGTGCGCGCCTCGTCTACGACGCACGGGAGCTGTATCCGTTTGTAGCCTCTACAGCCGGCCGGCCCTGGGTAACACTGTTCTGGCATCTACTCGAGGGCACGTATATCCGCAGGGCCGACGCGGTGTTTACGGTGAGCGCGGGTATCGCCCATCGGCTCGCGACCCAGTACGGCATTCCGGAGCCGGCCGTGCTGTTTAACGTGCCGGAGCGGAAGTCCGTAGCACATACCGATTGGCTCCACGAGCGGCTTTCGCTGCCGGTGGATCGGGTGATCGTATTACACCAGGGCAACATCCAACATGGCCGAGGCGGGAACGTTCTGATCGAAGCCATGCGACAGGTTCGGGGCGCGGATCTCGTATTTCTGGGAGGTGGGTCGATGCGGCCGGCGCTTGAACTGGCAGTCCGTGCGGGTGGGATCGAGCGGATTCATTTCCTCGATCCGGTGTCGCCGGCGGAGCTCCTCGCCGTGACGGCCTCGGCGCACATCGGTGTGACGCTCCTCGAGGATACGTGCCTCAACCATCGGTTTGCCCTGCCCAACAAGCTGTTTGAGTATCTGATGGCCGGCCTGCCCGTCGTAGCGTCCGATCTGCCCGAGATTCGTGGCGTGGTGGCCGGCTTTGAGGTCGGCGAACTGGTCGACGCCGGGGAGCCGGCGTCGATCGCCGCGGGCATCCAGCGTCTGGTGGACGACCCGGCTCGTCGGGCGGCCTGCGCCGGTCGCGCCGGCGAGGCTTGTGAAACTTTTAGCTGGGAAAGGGCATCTGAACGCTTCACTCACGTCTACCGCGGTTTTCCTGTGATCGGTCCATCATGATGCGTTTCTTTGCCCTCGTGCTCTTATCAATTGTATGGATTCCAACGAGCTGTAAAGGCCCCGAGGGGGATCTAGCCGCTGCGCCGCTGTTCGCCGGCGCTACGCCCGAACGCGCAGCCGCGCCTCCCATTGAGTGGATCGATTTTCAGAAGGCGCTCGCCCTCGCGGATTCGTCCGGGAAGGTCGTTCTCGTCGATGTGTACGCCTCCTGGTGCCCCTGGTGCGCGAAGATGCAGGACTCGGTGTATACGCAGGCGCTCATCAAAGAATATGTAGCCAAACACTTCGTGACGGCCCGGCTCAATGTGGAGCAGGTGGATGATGAGATCAATTTCAAGGGGTACAAGCTCAACTCCTCGCAGCTTGCCTCGGGATTTGGCGCCGAGTCGACGCCGACGACGGTATTCCTAACGTCCACGGGCGACTACATCACGCGGCTACCCGGCTACCTGGATGCTGAAGGTTTCATGCGCGTCCTGACGTACATCGGCAGCGAGGCGTACAAGCACAAATCGTTCGAGCAGTTCATGAGCGAAGCCGCCGGCTGAGTCTCCTCCACCGGGTTTCACCCCTCCTTATCCAGAAGCATCCCGTACTGGTCGGGGCGCCGGTGTCTGAGGAAAAGCCGCCGCGCCGGCGAGTCAGCGCAGCGCGCGAGGTCGATATCCGCCAGCAGAATCGCCTCCTCCCCGCCCGGCGCCCGGGCCACCACCTGGCCGAAGGGATCCGTGACAAACGATTCGCCGCCGAAATGGAGCACGTCCTCCTTGCCGACGCGGTTTGCCAGGGCCATGAAATAGCCGTTTTGGAATGAGGCCACGCGTAATTCAGCCTCGTAAAGCCCCTCGGGCCACTCATCGGCCGCGCCGGCCTGTGGCACCACGACGAGGTCCGCACCGGCCAGCGCCAGCGCCCGTTGGTATTCTGGAAAATGGCGGTCGTAGCAAATGGCCACGCCGATGCGGCCGGCGGCCGTGTCATAAACCGGAATGCCGGTGTCGCCGGGTGTATAGTACCCCTGTTCGTGAAAGCCCGCATAGTCGGTGATGTGCATCATGCGCGTTCGTCCCAGCAGGGTCCCGTCGGCATCGATGACGGGCGACGTGTCGAACGCTTCCCCACCATGACGCTCGTAGAAGTTGAGGATAACGACGACCCCGAGTCGTCGGGCGGCTTCCTGAAACGCCTTTGTCGTAGGGCCGGGGATGGGCTCGGCGAGATCGATCGAGTCCGGCGTGGCACGATGCTGCGGGAAAAAGGGCGTAAACGCCAGCTCCGGATAGACGACGAGCTGGGCGCCGGCGCGTGCCGCCGTTTCGAGCGCCTCGAGGCCGCGTGCGAGCGAATGGGCGCGGTCTGCGGTCGGTTGTTGCTGGATGAGGGCGATTCTAAGCATAGGATACCGTCGTGTGAATAAACGGAGGGTTGCGCGCGTGCACAAAGCGGAGGCGGCCGGCGAAGTCCGCATGGGTTTCTACCTCGGAGAAGCCGGCGGAGCGGAATCGATCCGATACTTCGGCCGCAAAAGCGGCATAGATCTCGACGAGGACGGCCCCCCCGACACGAAGTGCAGGGCTGGCTTGCCGCGCGATCGCATCGTAGAAAACAAGGGGATCGGGGCCGGCGAACAGCGCCTGGTGCGGTTCGAAATCGATCACCTCGGGATCCATCGTCGGCCGATCCTCATCGGGGATATAGGGTGGATTGGAGAGAATGAGGTCGAAAGGCGACGCCGCGAGGTCGGCCAGGGTTTCTTCCAATAGATCGAATCGGGCGAATTCGATATCTGTTTGGGCCTCTATGGCATTTTCACGCGCGATGCAGAGCGCCGATTCACTGATATCCACCGCGACGACGCGGGCGTCTGGCCGGCGGTGTTTCACCGCAATCGCGATGCAGCCGCTGCCTGTGCCGATATCCAGCACACGGGGCGCCGTGCGGCCGGCGAGGGCCTTCAGCCCGTGTTCGACCAGCTGTTCCGTTTCCGGGCGTGGAATCAAAACCTCCGGCGAAACACGAATTCTGTGCCCGAGGAATTCGGTGTAACCCAGGATATGCTGGAGCGGTTCATGACGGGCGCGGCGCGCCAGCATGCCGGCGAACGCTTCCTCCTGGTGAGGCGCGATCAGCCGCTCCGGGTAAGCGTACAGGGACGCCCGTCCCACGCCGAGCACTTCGCCCATCAACCACTCGACATTCCGCCGTGCATCTTCAATGGCAGCGTCGTTGAGCACCTTGATCGCCTCGGCGAGCGCCTGGTGGACGGTCCGGGGGGGCGTTCGTTGTTGCATGGAGTCCTATTTTGCGTCGAAGCTAATATAATGCGCCAGCCGGCCGATAAGCAGAACATGCAATTCTTGCTGCCCCTCGAACCGGTAGGCTCTTTTGTTATATAATAGCGATTCGCGAAGGTAAGCAGTCGCTTGCTGCAGGCTAGCGCCAACGACCGCCGGCGAATGGCCCGTACCCCCCCTTTGTTGCAATCACCATACTTCCGAGGTTACATGACGACACGAGAAAAGCTCAACGCGACTGCCGCCAACCTCTGGTGGAGCTGGAATCCTGAGGCTCAGGACCTGTTCGAGACCCTTAATCCTGCCGTCTATCTGGCATCGAACCGGAATCCAGTGGCGGTGCTCCGCAGCGTCGACGAAGCCGCCATCTCCCGTGTGTCTGGCCAGGTGGATCGGGTATATGCCGATTTTCAGAAGTACATGACGGCGGCTCCCCGCTTTGGCGATGCGCCCAGGGTTTCGTATTTCTGCATGGAATATGGTCTCCACGAGAGCCTGCCGCTGTATGCCGGCGGTCTGGGCATCCTCGCCGGCGACCACGCCAAGTCCGCCTCCGACCTCGGCGTCCCCTTCGTGGCAATCGGGCTTTTCCTGCGCAACGGGTACTTCCGCCAGTATTTCGACCATTCCGGCTGGCAGCAGGAGGAATATCCGATCATGAACCCGGCCGACCACCCGGTCACGCTGGTGACTGATGCGAAAGGGGAGCCTATCACGATCACGGTGCACCTCGGGACGGTTCCGCTGGAGATTCAGGCCTGGCGGGTGGATATCGGTCGGACGACCATGTATCTGCTCGACGCCGATTTCCACCGCAACCCCTACGAATACCGCGAGCTGACGGGCCGGCTCTACCAGAACGGTCGCGCCGTCCGCATCCAGCAGGAAATCGTCCTCGGAATCGGCGGCGTCCGTCTGTTGCGCGCCCTTGGGATAGAGACCGACGTCTACCACATGAACGAAGGTCATTGCGCCTTCCTGACCTTCGAACTCCTCCGCGAGCGGCTCACGTCGGGGAATATCCTGTCCGATAGCAGCTTCGCGGAGGCCGAGACGTGGGTCCGCGAACGATGCGTGTTTACGACGCACACGCCCGTCATGGCCGGCCATGATCGTTTCGACCCGTCGATCTTCCTCGAACAGATGGAGGGCTTCCGGCACCAGCTCGGCTTCTCAGGCCACGATCTCCTCAGCTACGGGCGGGTGTATCCGAACGACGTCCACGAACAGTTTACGATGACCGTCCTCGCCCTTAAGCTGGCGCGTACATCGAACGGGGTTTCGGCGCTGCATGGTGAGGTGGCTCGCCGGCAATGGGCGCACCTCTTTGCGGATCGCCCCGTCAGCCAGGTCCCCATTGGCCACGTCACCAACGGCGTGCACTTGCCGACGTGGACCGAGCCCCAAGCCCAGGCCTTCTTGACCAAACATCTGGGCGACTGGCGGCCGCACGCCGCCGACGCCGACTTCTGGAAACGCGTCCAGGATATTCCGGATGAAGCGTTATGGGCGTTGCGCACCACGCTTCGGCACGCATTGATTGCGGGGGTGGACAGCCACCTCAAAACGCACTCGATCCCCGCCAAAAGCCGGCTCGACCCGGAGGCCCTGACGATCGGGTTCGCCCGCCGCTTCGCGCCCTACAAACGCGCCGGCCTCCTCTTCCACGATATCGAAAGCGCTGTTGCCCTCTTCGCCCGTGAAGATCGTCCGATCCAGCTCATCTACGCCGGAAAGGCGCACCCCGCTAACGACGAAGGGAAGCAGATCATCCAGCAACTCTTCGAGGTGGCGAAGCACCCGGCGATTGCCGGCCGGCTGATCGTCATGCAGGACTACAGTATGGCTACCGGTCGCCAACTCGTTGCCGGCTGCGACGTGTGGTTGAACAACCCGCGACGGCCCTATGAAGCCAGCGGCACGAGCGGTCAGAAGGTGACCCTCCACGGCGGTCTCAATCTCTCTATTCTCGATGGCTGGTGGCCCGAAGGATTCGACGGCAAAAATGGCTGGGCGATCGGTCACGAAGCCTCGGCGGACCCGAAAGACCACGCCGTACAGGATCGCGAGGACGTGCGATTCCTCCACGAAGTGCTCCTCAACGAGGTCATCCCGATGTTCTACGACCGTGATGAAAAAGGGCTGCCCCGCCAGTGGATCCAGTTCATGCGCGACGCGATGACCACCCTGCCGGCCGCCTTCAGCGCCCAACGGATGCTCATCGACTACATCGAGCAGATCTACCGGATTCCCAGCGCGGCGAAAGCGTAGAGCCTCGCTGTGCTCGCGGTCAGGAGCGTGCTTTACAAACAGCCATGACCGCTTGTGCACGACCTGCGGCCGCTGGCCGCTCCTGATCGCGAGTATTAGCGAGCCTCACACCATCCCTTTCCCTTTCGCCCAGGTCTTGAAGCCGTCGACGAGTTGGTCGAAGGAGTCGAGGACGTAGAGGATAGGTTGGAGGTGCCAGACGTCGTAGTCTTGCGACGTGATGGCGTCGGTGGAGAAGGGGCGGACGTCGACCTGGTTGGAGAGGGCGTGAACGACCTCGTCTTTCGAGGACAGGATGCCGGCGCCAAAGATGCGCAGGCCTTCAGCCTGTTTGATAAGGCCGAACTCGACGGTGAACCAGTGGAGCCGCTCGAGCATCGGGCGGTCGGCGCCTCGGGCGTTGAGGGCGGCCCGGCCGAAGAGCTGGTAGAAGTCTGCGAACGCCGGCTCGGTGAGCATCGGCATGTGTCCGAACATGTCGTGGAAGCAGTCGGGCGCGGGGGTATAGTCGATCTCGTGCCGGCCGCGGATGTAGTCGGTTGACGGGAAGACGCGATTCGCGAGTAGATCGAAGAAGTCCTTCTCGTGCAACAACCCGGGGATGCGGGCGACACGCCAGTTCGTGGCGGCTTCCAGGGCGGCGCTGAGGTCGCGCAGGGCGGGGATGGTCTCCGGGCTCATGCCCATCAGGCGGACACCCTGGAGGTACGCTTCACCGGCTCGGCCGGGAAGCAATTCCATCTGACGGTTGAACAGAAGACGCCAGGTTTCGCGGTCGATCGCGGAGTACTCCGGGGGGGCGATGGCGTCGCCAATGGGAGGCGGTAATTCGAGATGGTGAGGAATGCAGCGGGGGTCGATCGACTCGGCGCCGGCTTTTTCAAAGGCCGAACGTGCGTCGTCGAGCACGCCGGTAGGGGTGGAATTCATCATGGTTCGGGTACTCGTCTATATAAAAATAGGAAGCGCTTCCGAAAGGGGTTACAACACACGGGGTATCGGCTGGGATCCTCCCGAGGATGAATCGGCGTGGAAATGCAGGAGCGCGATTTTGGGGATCAGGAGGGGTCACATGCGCTCGCTTCGACGCGCCAAAGCGGTAACGACCAGGTAGCCGAGGGAGGCGCATCCCGCGAAGCCGGCCGCGAAGCGGGTGATGCGTAGGTCTCCGGTAAACAAAAAATCCGACAACATCCCTATCGCGCCGAACAGCATTCCGAAGACGATGGCGCCGAGGACGATGGCCGGCCAGGAGTTAAACGCGGTGCTGTCGAACATGGGCGCATGGGTTTCCGGTGCGGCTCAGGTCACGAGCCCGGCGATCGCAAACGCCACGAGGGACGCGGTGGCGAGCAGGAGGGTATAAGGCAACTGGGAATTCACGTGGTCGATGTGGTCCGACGCGGAGGCCATCGAGGAGATGATCGACGTATCCGACAGCGGCGACGCATGGTCCCCGAAGACGCCGCCGGCGAGCACGGCGCCCAGCAGGAGCGCCGGCGAAAGCCCGAGGCCTTCGGCCAGCGGCAAGGCGATCGGGATCATGATCGCAAACGTCGACCACGACGAGCCGAGCGTGAAGGCGATGATACATCCCACCAGAAAAACGGCCGAAGGCAGCCACCACGCCGGCCCATCGCCGCCGATCAGGCCCACCAGATAGGGCCCCATCTCTAACTCCCGCGATACCTGTCCCAGGGCAAAGGCGAATACAATCAGAATCGTTACAGGTAGGAGTCCCGACGCGCCTTTCAGGATCAGGCCGGTCGCCTCGACGGGCGACATCACCCGCTTACCCCTTCTCGGGATGCTGTAGAGCACCATGGCCGCTCCGATACCCAGCGAAACGGCCCAGAGCACGGAGGTGGAGCCGCTGCCGGCCATCATGTTGCCATCGCCCGTAATCCAAAGGCCGACGAAGATCATTCCCACCATGACGAGGATCGGCAACACGAGATCGCGCATGTGGAACGGCGCATTCGGGACGGGCTCGAGGCCGGCGACGTCTTCGGCGAGCATTGGGCGAGCGCCTTCCCGGATCGTCTGCCCCGTCGTCAACGCCCGCTGTTCCGCACGCCGCATCGGGCCGAAGCTCCATCCCGTCAGCGCGAGGACGAGGCTGAAGAGGATGGTGAACCAGGAGTAAAAGTTGAACACCAGGGAAGACGCCAGGAGCCCCACGGCGGAGGCGTCCGCGATGCCCTGCGCGGCGAGCAGCCCCAGAATGTAGGCGCCCCACCCGTTGAGCGGGATCATCATGCAGACCGGTGCGCTGGTGGCGTCGCAATAGAAGGCCAGTTTTTCGCGGGGGATCTTCAGCTTCTCAAAAAACGATCGGCTTACGGCGCCGACCGTAAGCGAGGTGATGCTCGACTCCACGAAGATGAGCATGCCAATGGTCCAGGCCAGGAGTTCGGCCCCGCGCCGGGTCGTCCCCCACCCGCGGGCCTGCGCCCAGCGGATAAACCCTTCGACCCCGCCTGAAGCCTGCACCAGGGCTATCAGGCTGCCCACGAGGATGCAGAAAAACACGACGCGTGTATTGCCCGCATCCGCGAACACGGCCACCAGCTGATCGCCCAACTCACGGAGCCCGAGGATCGGGTTGCCGCCGGCGATCAGGGTGGCGCCCACCCACAGGCCGGCGAACAGGGACAGGTATACCTCGCGCGTCCACAACGCAAGGCCGATTGCAAGGATCGGCGGTAGCAGGACGAGTGCATCCATCGGAACAAGCGGTTAGCGAGAGGGGGTCTGGAGGACTACTGGGGGATCAGGGAGCTTCTGGCGCCGTCGGCGGTCGATGCATCTGGTCGAGCGGCGACACGACCGTCGAGGCGATGTTCGCCAGATGCGAACTCACCCGGCTCAGCATCCGGGCGGACATCGCGTAGACGACGGCTTCGTTGGGGGTGATCGACGGCTCGTTTGCTATATGCTGGATGTACTGCGCCGCCTCCTGCTTGATGGCATCGTGTGCCGTCATGATATTGCGGGCTTCTTCGGGATTCCCCTTGAAAAAGCCCTCGTGAATCATGTTGAATATGTCGAACACATGGTCTCGAATCGCGCGCAACGGGGCCACATTCGGGCCCAGGCGTGGGCTGTGTGCCAGATCCGCCATCTTCGCCAGCGACTTGGAAAGATCTCCGATTCGCTCGGCTTCGTGCACGATGCTGATCAGCTTGAGGCTAAAGACCAGGTCTCGCTCGGGTCGCATCATCAGATGCTCCAGCACCGCACGGCGCAACTTCTGTTCGCCCTCGTTGATCGTGTGGTCGAGCTGCTTTAGGTCCTCATTCAGGATCTCGTTTTCAAGCAGATAGGCGGTGGCGGCGGCGAACATCGTTCGGCCGGTCTCCACCATCTGCTGGATCTGGGCGCTCGCCTGTTCTACCAGGGGCGGGTAATTGTCGCGGAAAATATCGAAAAAGCTCATGTCGGCGACGTCGTGCAGGTGGCGCGTGGTGGCGGGGATTTGTGGTCGGCTGCGCCGAATCACGCATGAAGATACGCGTTGCGGATATGATCTGCAGCGGCCTGCTGGGCCACGGGCACATTGCTGTAGACACACACGTGCGCGGCCGCATCGGGGAAGACATCCAGCATCTGAGGACTGCCCAGTACGGCCAGCACGGCCGGCCGCGACGCAAACACGGACGCGGCCAGCGCGACCATACGCGGCGGCAGGCCGAACGCATGCCATGCGGCCGGCTTCACGATCATGGCCACCACCACCACGCCGGCGCCCTCTGCGGCGTGACGGGCCATTTCGTAGCGCTGCTCCCTGTCGTCTGGTCCCATTTCGATATAGGTTGCGCCCGGTACGGACTCCAGAAGCCTCGCCAACGGCTGTATAGGGCGCGCCTCGGGCGGCTGTCCCGTACGGGCAAACGGGTTGAGCAGGATCCACACCTCACCCGTTCCGTCGCGGCGGATGGGGCCGTCGTGCAGGCGCCGGCTGAACAGGGCCTGCCGGGCGACCCGGTCGGCGAGCGCGGCATGTGCCGCCACCTCGTCCGGCGTCACGGGTCCAGGAGCCGGGCGTATCTGTCCGCGCAGGGATTCGATGCGGGCGATCGCCTCGTCCAGCCGCGCCTCGGTCACCCGGCCGGCCTGAACGGCGGCGACGATGCCCGCGACGGCGCCGGGAGGATCCCACGGGTCGAGCACGATATCCACGCCGGCGTTGAGGAGCGCCGCGGCGCGGTCGGCCTCGGTGGCGTACCGCTCGCGCACGGCCCCCATGATCAGGCTGTCGGTGATCACGGCTCCCTGGAATCCGAGTCGGGTGCGCAACAGATCGTGCAGGATGGGCCGGGAGACCGTGGCGGGCGCCCCGGAACGATCGAGCGCGGGGTAGGCCACGTGGGCGGTCATGACGAGTTCCACGCCGGCGGCAATGGCCGCCCGGAAAGGCGCGAGGTCGTGCCGGACCAGCGTCGCCTCGTCGTCGGTCACGACGGGTAATTCGGCGTGTGAATCGGCGTGGGTATTTCCGTGGCCCGGAAAGTGCTTGGCCGTGGTAAGCAGGCCCTCGCGCCGGCACCCCCGGATGTAGGCGGTCACGAGCGCGGTGGCGCGCGCGGTATCGGATCCGAAAGCGCGCGTGCCGATGATCGGATTCCGAGGGTCGCGGTTGACGTCCGCTACAGGACCGAACACGATATGGATGCCGGCCGCGCGCGCCTCGCGCGCCGTGGCGGCGCCAAAGGCTTCGACGGCGGCTTCGGCATCGTCGCCCAGTCGGGTGAAGGCCTGGGCGTGAGGGAACAGGGTAGCTCCAGCCATCTGCTGGCCCGCGCCGCGTTCGATGTCCGCAGCGACGAGCAGGCGCACGTCCGAGTCGGCCTGAAGGCGATCGAGCAGGGCCGGCGTAGTGGCCATGGCGCCGTTGAAGAGGACGAGCCCGCCAAAGGAGTGCGCGTCCCGCATGCGCCGGAACCGGTCAAAGTCGGCCTCGACCGGAACGGGTGGGGGCATGTTAGATCCCAGTCTCGGGAAGACGATGCGGGCGGCTTTGTGTTCGAGGCGCATGGGAGATCGATCAGCGGTAGAGGCCATGCTCGGCGATGTAGGCATATACGGCCTCCGGCACCAGGTAGCGGATCGACAGGCCCTGGTGCACCCGGCGGCGGATCGAATAGCTCGACACCTCGATGAGCGGAGCATCGACGAAGGTGATGCGGCGGGCGTACCGTGTGGCGGCTTCCGGGCGTGGGTCGGCGCCGGGGCGGGGGTAGACGATGAGGGGAAGGCGCGCCACGAGGTCGTCCGGCCGGCGCCATGAAAGCAAGTCGGCCAGGCTGTCGCTTCCGATCAGCAGGGAAAAGTCGACGTCCGGCTCGGTCCGTTGGAGGAGCTCGACGGTATCGATGGTGTACGAGGCGCCGCCACGGACGACCTCGAGGTCTGAAACGGTGAAGGCGGGGTTGCCGGCGACGGCTATGCGCGTCATCGCGAGCCGGTGCTCGGCGGCGGTGTCGGCGGACTTATGGGGAGGGGTGCCGGCGGGGATCCACCGTATCTGGTCCAGCGCACACGATACCCGGATGGTTTCGGCGAGGATCAGGTGCGCGATATGCGGCGGGTTGAACGTGCCGCCGAGGATCCCGACGCGCATCACGAGCCGGTGGACATCGTCGTCGAGTCCGCCGCCGCTGGAGTTCCGGGGGCGGCCGGCGCCAGCAGGGCATTCATGCGTATTTGCGCCTGTTCATACAGGGCTTCGGCTTCCTTGAGGTACTCGCTGTCGCCGAAGATCTGGGTGAGCCGGTCGTAATTTTTGATGGCCTCGTTGAGCCGGTCCGCCTGCCGGCCGGCGATGCTTTCGTCGGCGAAGGCGATATACGTGCGGATGGCGCCTACGAGAGCCTGCTGGGCCCAGGGGGTGTCCGGATACAGGTCGAACACTTTCTCAAAGGACAACGCGGCGGCTTCGTATAACTCGCGCCGCTCGTAGAGTCGCGCGGTTTCGAACTGCTTCAGGGCAAGCTTGGAGCGAAGTTCAGTGATCCGGGACTGAGCGTCGGTCACGAGCGTGTCGCTCGGATACCGTTCGATGAACAGCTGGAATTCGTCGATGGCGCGCCGGGTACTCGTCTGATCCAGTTCGGAGGTGGGCGAAAGCTGATAATAGGTCAACGCCCATTCGTAGTGTGCGAGTGGGATGCGGGGGTCTGCCCGATAGATCCGCGTGAACCGGTCGTATTCGTTCGCGGCCAGCAGATGTTCGTCGTTTTTGGCGTAGGCACGAGCCAGGTACAACTGGGCGTCGGCGGCCCACTGATGGGTGCGGCCAAAGCTAAAAACTCCCTGGAAGTAAGGAATGGCCTCTTCGTACTTGCGCTGTTCAAACAGGGTGCGGCCTTTGCCAAAGGCTTCCTGGGGCGTGGTGTAATTTACGCGGCCGCTACTGCCGCACGCGGCGACGAACAGGACGAGCAGGAGAGCGACAAGAGCGAGCGGAGTGCGCATAAAAAAGAGAGCAGGCATGAGGGAGCGGCCGGGAAGCGGTAGGAGCCGGCGTGCGTCTGGCGGCTAAAAAGCCCCAGGCTGTAACGCCCGGGATCGCCTGGTTATTGTAGTGACAGGGCATCGGGCCGGCCCACCCTGGCGGCGGATGGTACGTAGCCGCGTACAGGGCAGTTCCGCCCGACTACCGCATGAGGGTGACGGCGCCATCTACATAGCGATGGTAATACAGGGCCTCATTCACATTGCCTTCTGCGAAGTCCAGCCGGATGCTCAGGCCCTCGAAAGGAGGCGCGGCGTGGATGCGTTCGATGAGCGGTCGCGCGTCGTAGGGTTGCTGTGCGACGCGTTCGAGCAAAAACCGGGCGACGTCATAGCCGCTAAAGGCCGGTCGGGTGGGGAGTTCACGGGCGAGCGTGCGGTACTGGCTTATAAAAGCCTGGGTCTCCGGCGCGGATTCGTCGACATAGTAGTCGTTTGAATAGGTCACATTATACTGGCTCGCCTGCGAACTCATGGGAAGGTTGTGCCACGAGACGGTGCCCAGGACCCGGGTGCCGGCGCCAATGCGGTCCATACTGCTGAGCGCGCCGCCGATGAGCGTTGGCGCATTATTGCCTGTGATCGGAATAAAGACGGCCTCAGCCTGCTGGATCGAATCCCGGCTCATCGTTTCATTGAGCCGGAACCAGTCGCGCGAGTCATCCAGATAGGTCTCGAAGCGCATTTCGGCGCCGAGCCGAAGCACCTCGTTGGCGAAATTGGCGGCCTGGAGGCGGTCTTCGGGGCTTTCGCCGTCGGCGATCAGGGCCAGCCGGCTGAGCCGCAGGCTCCGTACGGCGAAGCGGGCCATGAGCCGGCCGCGCAGGGAGAAGGTCGGGTTGGCCTGGAAAATATAGGTGCGGCCCTGCGCTACGGTTTCGGACGTCGCTAGCGGGGCGATCAGCACGACGCGTCGGTCCTCCGCGGCGCGAGCGGCGGCTTCGGCTTCGGCGCTAAACAGCGGGCCGATGATGGCGTCGACCCGTTCGACGGTCGCCAGGGTTTCGATCGCCTGCCGCGCCCGGCCGGCGTCGTTGTGGGTATCCTGAAACACCATCTGCACCATCGGACGCAGCGTGCCGTCGGGTTGACGCTGGGAGCCGGCGTTGTACGCCTCCACGGCCAGCCGGATGCCATTAAACAGCTCCTGGCTGAGGCCGGCGGCCTCGTTGGTCAGGGGGAGCGCAACGCCCAGCCGGAAGATATCAACCTTGTTCGCCGTCTGGTCGAGACCCTGTTCGGACAGGGCGAGGGTATTGCGGGCTTCGATCGCGTAGCGGCTGCGTGGGTAACGAGAGAGGAAGCTGTTCAACTCTCGCACGGCCAGGTCGTAATCCCCCCGGTGATAGAGGGACTTGGCGCGCATCATGAGCGCCGCCGTCGTCTTCCGATGAAAATCGTAGGTGTTGGCCACCACGCCGAACAGGCGCGCGGCGACATCGAATTCGCGGTCTTCGTAGGCTTCGAGGGCCGTAATAAACACCGACTCGGCCGAATCCTGGGTGGGGATCGGATTGGCCTGAGCCTGCACTTCGTTCAGCCGAAAGGTGTAAACGAGCAGCAATCCGAGGAATAAGAGCTTCCGCATGCCGGTTGGTATCATTCCCACTCGATGGTAGCGGGGGGTTTCGAACTGATGTCGTAGACCGTGCGGTTGATACCGCGGATCTCGTTCACGATCCTGTTGGACACATGTGCGAGGAACTCGTACGGCAATTTCGCCCAGTCCGCCGTCATCCCATCGACGCTGGTCACGGCGCGGAGGGCGCACACGTTTTCGTAGGTGCGCCCATCGCCCATGACTCCGACCGATTGTACGGGCAAAAGTACGGCAAACGCCTGCCATACGCTATCGTACAGGTTGTGCCGGTGAAGTTCCTCGATGAAGATGGCGTCGGCCTCGCGGAGGATGACGAGGTCGCTGGCCGTGACGGCGCCCAGGGTGCGTACGGCCAGGCCGGGGCCGGGGAAGGGGTGCCGACGGATCATGTCCTCGGGCAGCTGGAGCAGCCGGCCGATTTCGCGCACCTCGTCCTTGAACAACTCACGAAACGGCTCGAGGATCTTGAAATTCAGTTTTTCGGGCAGGCCCCCCACGTTGTGGTGGGTCTTGATCGTCGCCGAAGGGCCTTTAAACGAGACGCTCTCGATGACATCCGGGTATAGGGTGCCCTGCGCGAGGAACGTCGGCCGCCGGCCCAGCGACTGCGTGATCCGGTCCGTCGCCTCCTCGAACACTTCGATGAACGTGTTGCCGATGATTCGACGCTTTTTCTCGGGGTCCACCACGCCGGCGAGCCGGTCGAGAAAGATCGCCGTCGCGTCCACCGCTTCGAGGCGGACAAGGAAGTGATCGCGGAAGGTGTGCTGCACCTGCTCCCACTCGCCTTTCCGCAGCAGCCCATTGTTGACGAAGATACACGTGAGCTGCTCGCCGAGGGCATGGTGCAGGAGGGCGGCCGCCACGGACGAGTCGACCCCGCCCGAGAGCCCGAGGATCACGTGATCGGGGCCCACGAGCCGGCGAATCTCTTCCGTTTTTTCTTCGATGAACGAGCGGGTGGACCAGTCGCCGTCGCAGCCGCAGATCTGGATGACGAAATTTTGCAGGATCTGCCGACCGTACTCCGAGTGGGCGACCTCCGGGTGGAACTGGACGCCGAATTTGCTTTCGCCCGGGAAACGGACCGCGGCGATGGCATTGCTGGTTTTCCCGATCAGCTGGTAGGTTTCCGGCAGCGTAACCAGGTGATCGCCGTGGCTCATCCACACCGTCGAGCCCGTCGGCACACCGTGCAGGAGGTCGGAGTCGTCCAGCACCTCGATGGCGGCCCGTCCGAACTCGCGGCGTTCCGCCCGAGCCACGTTGCCGCCCGTGACGTCCGCCATGGCGAAGAGCCCGTAGCAGATGCCGAGGATGGGCGTCGGTGAGCCGTCCGGCCGCGTCATCGACAGAATCTCCGCCGATAGTTTCGGCGCGCCTTCGTCGTAGACGGACCACGGGCTGCCCGATAGGATGATGCCATGGGGTTGCAGTGCGGCCAGTTTGTCAACAGGCAGCGTGCAGGGATAAATTTCGGAGTAGACCCCTGCTTCGCGGACACGGCGCGCGATCAGCTGGGTGAACTGCGAGCCAAAATCCAGGATGATGATGCGCTGGTGCATGGTCACGGCAAAGTCGCTGCAGTGTCACTACTGCGGTTGAAAGAACCAGTTCACCGGGGGGAATTGAAACGCGTCGGGGCGCTGGTTGAGGCGCCCCCGGCACGTGATCGATACAGGTCCTCGGGCCGGCGTCAACCGACGAGGGCCGCGTAGTCGTCCGCGGACATAAGTCCGGACAGGGCGGCGGCGTCTTGCACTTCGATGCGAATCATCCAGCCCTTTTCGTACGGGCTCTCGTTGACCAGTTCGGGATTCTGCTGAACGTATTCGTTGATCGCCACGATGCGGCCGGAGAGGGGCATGTAAAGCTCGGAAACGGTCTTGACCGCCTCTACGGTGCCGAAAACGGCATCCTTTTCAATGTAGGAGCCTACGGATTCGAGTTCGACGAACACGATGTCGCCGAGTTCGCCCTGCGCGAAGTCCGTGATGCCGACCTGGGCGGTCTGGCCGTCTAGCCGAACCCACTCATGCTCTTTTGTGTACCGTAATTCCTTCGGGAAATCCATGATATGCTTTCGCTGGCTGGGTCGATGAAACGATCAGGGTCGATGAAACGATCAGATCGGAGAATAAGAAACCGCCGGCTTATTCCCCTTCCTGGAGCTTGAATGTTTCGAGGAAATGGGTGTCGAAGGTGCCGGCCTGGAAGCGCGGGTCGTCCATCAGCTTCAGGTGGAACGGAATGGTGGTATGCACCCCCTCGATAACGAATTCCCCGAGCGCACGGCGCATCTTCTTGATGGCCAGGTCGCGCGTGCGGGCCCGCACGATCAGCTTGCCGATCATCGAGTCGTAATACGGCGGGATAACGTAGCCAGTGTAGACGTGGGTGTCCAGCCGGACGCCGTGGCCGCCGGGGGGATGGAACGTTTTGATCGTTCCGGGCGACGGGCTGAAGTTCTTGTAGGGATTTTCGGCATTGATGCGGCACTCGATGCTGTGCCCCTGCATCGGCACGTCGCGCTTGCGGATCCGCTCGCCCATGGCCACGCGGATCTGGTATTCGATCAGGTCGCTATCCGTCACCTCTTCGGTGACGGGGTGCTCCACCTGGATACGCGTGTTCATCTCGATGAAGTAGAAGTCCCGGTTGGCGTCGACGAGGAACTCGACCGTGCCGGCGCCTTCGTAGTTCACCGATTCGGCGCCCCGGATGGCCGCTTCGCCCATGGCGGCGCGCAGTTTTTCATCGACGATCGGGGACGGGGACTCTTCGAGCAGCTTCTGATGCCGGCGCTGGATCGAGCACTCGCGTTCTCCGAAATGGATCACCGTCCCCTGGCCGTCGCCCAGGAGCTGGATCTCGATGTGCCGCGGCTGGTTGACGAACTTCTCGATGTAGACGTCCGGGTTGCCAAACGAGGCCTCGGCCTCGCTGCGCGCGGCGTTGAACAGGTTGGGTAGTTCTTTTTCGTTGGGCACGACGCGCATCCCGCGTCCGCCGCCGCCGGCGCTGGCTTTGACGAGCACGGGATACCCGATGCCGCCGGCGATCTCGATCGCCTCCTTCACGTCTCTCACCACGCCCTCCGACCCTGGCACGCAGGGCACATCGGCGGCGCGCATAGTGGTCTTGGCGAGGCTCTTGTCGCCCATCAGCGTAATCGTACGGGCGGATGGGCCGATGAACTTGATGCCATGATCGTGGCAGATCGCACTGAATTCAGCGTTTTCAGCCAGGAAGCCGTAACCCGGATGGATGGCGTCCGCGCCGGTGACTTCGGCCGCCGCGATGATCTGGGCATGGCGCAGATAACTCTCGCGGGAAGGGGGTGGGCCGATACAGACGGCTTCATCCGCGAAGCGGACGTGCAGCGAATCCCGGTCCGCCGTAGAGTATACGGCAACCGTCTGCAGCCCCATCTCGTGGCAGGTCCGGATAATACGCAGCGCGATCTCGCCCCGGTTGGCGATCAGAACCTTCTTCACGTCGGTGTGGCGTTAGCGTGGGTGGGTAGGGATAGCGCGGCGCTCAATCTTTCGAGATGACAAAGAGCGGCTTCTCGAAATCGACGGGTTCTGAGTTCTGAACCAGGATCTCCTTGATCGTGCCAGCGACATCACATTCGATCTCATTCATCAGCTTCATGGCTTCGATGATGCAGAGCACGTCGCCAGGATTGACACGGTCTCCCACGTTGACGAACGGGCCGGAGTCGGGGCCCGCGGCACGGTAAAAGGTGCCCACGATGGGCGCCTTGACGATGAAGTCGTTCGAGACCACGACCGGTTCCGGGGGCGGTGGGGCGGCCGCTACCGGGGCCGGAGCCTGGGGAGCCGCGGGCATCGAGGCCACGGCTGGCGATGGGGAGTATACCGGCGGCGGCGGTCCGTAGGCCGGTTGCGGATACGCCGGGGGGTA
>JAWXAX010000133.1 GCA_034439735.1 Rhodothermales bacterium
CACCTTGTTCGTAGAGACCGTGGGGGTGGGGCAATCCGAAACAAGCGTCGTGGATCTGGTGGACGTGGTGCTCGTGCTAGTGCTCACCGGCGCCGGTGACACCCTTCAAGGCATGAAACGGGGGATTTTGGAAATCGCCGACGTACTCGTGGTCCACAAAGCCGATGGCGAAAACGCCGCACCGGCGCGCGCGCATGCACGGGAAGTGCAGCAAGCGCTCCACCTGTTCCAATCGTCCCGGTCGGACTGGCAGCCGGCGGCCGTCGCCGCGTCGTCGGTATCCGGCGAAGGGCTGGATGTTATCGAGGCCACGATCGAGACATTCCTTGCGCAGCAACGCGCCGGGGGCCACCTGGCCACCGAGCGGGTACGACAGGCCGTGACGTGGCTACACGAGCGGATCGCAGACAGCGTGCAGCGCCGTTGGCGCGAAAACGAACAGTTCCGCGTCCGCCTGGTCGCGCTCGAAGCCGATGTCCGAGCCGGCCGACGCTCACCCGCTTCGGCCGCGCTGGAGGCGTTGGGACAATAGGTTGCAGGTTGGCAGGAAATGAACCTGCAACCTGTAACCTGCCAACTTGTAACCTGCCAACTTGTAACCTGCCAACTTGTAACCTGCCAACTTGTAACCCCCTACTTCTTCGCCAGCCCCGCCACTGTCGCCTCCGTGTTGTGCCCGAAGCGAAGGCCGTAGATGCCGTCGGTCGAGGCGATTTTACCCGCCCCGATCACGTCCGACTTCGCATAACTGCCCACAACCGTTCCATTGATCGCGCATTCCACTTTATCCCCCTTGACGGAGAGCGCGACTTCCTGTTTGACGGCCGTGCCTTTGTCAGCCGCCTTGTTCACGGCGGGGTTGGCTTCGGGGCGCCGGCCGTTCATCTGGAATGGCTCAGGTCCGAATCCGCGGACGATAAACGTGCCGTTGCCGTAGGCCGCGCAGTAGAGGTAGCTCTGCGTATCGGTGCCCAGGTTCGCGCCGCCAATGAAGAGGCCGTAAGGATGCGGGTGGTCTCCCATCGCCATATACCCCGGCTCCTCAAACGTGGCAGATATCGTGTAATCGCCGGTAGCCGTGTTTTCGGGATGCCAGTAGGACACGGACGGGCCGGTCTTTGCGTGGAGCATGTCGCCATGGGCGGAGAGGCTGGCGTTGGCGAGCACCTGACCCTTTGCGGCCTCGCCGGCGTCTACCGCGCCGGTCCATCCCGGAACGGAGATGCCGCCGTCGGTGACGGCGTGGGAGGCATCATGTTGGGCCAGCGCGGAGCCGGCGGAGAAAACGAATAAGGCGAGAGCAAGCGGTAGGAAAGCGAAGCGAGTGCGGTGCATGGAAGTCCCTTGGTTGGATAGTATCTTGCTCAAAGATAACCGCGGCGCCCCCCACAGGCAAGCCGCGGTAGGGCCGGCAGATGAATGATCCATGATCGACAACGCACTTTTTTTCTCCGAGATGCCGGTCCATCATCTCCCCCTTAGCGTGCTGCTGGGCCGCGAGGAGCTCTTTGTGGACGTCCCCGAAAGCTGGCATGTGGTGGTGACGGACATTAAAAATTCCACCCTGGCCCACCGGGAAGGGCGACACGAGGAGGTGAACCTGATCGCAACCGGCAGCATCATCGCCACGCTGAATCTGGCTCGACGCGCCAATCTGGCCGTGCCGTTTTTTTTCGGGGGAGACGGTGCGACCATGATCGTGCCGCCGCCTCTCCTGGCGCCCCTTATCGGCGCCCTGAATCAACACCGCGAGCTTACCCTGATGAACTTCGGGATGGACCTGCGCGTCGGGGCAGTTTCGGTGAGCGCCCTGCGGGACGCCGGCCACGAGCTGCGCATCAGCAGGCTGCACGTAACCGACTACCACGCGATCACCATCTTACTCGGTAGCGGGCTATCGGAGGCGGAGCGTCGCGTCAAAGGCGAGGAAGGTGTAAGGCCGGCCGTAACGCCGGACGATCTGCTGGATCTGAGCGGGATGGAGTGCCGATGGGATCGCATCAAGCCACCTCACGCGGGGTTGGAGGTAGTTTGCCTGCTTGTCACCGCCGGCGCCGGGCGGTCACAGGCGCCGATTTTTCGGCGGGTCATTGACCTGATCGACACGACGTACGGTCCACCCGCCGCCCGCAACCCGGTAACGATCGACCGGCTGCAACTCCGTGGGACGCTCCAAAAAATCGGGATTGAGATGCGCGCTCGCCTCGGACGGTTCAGCCTGCCCTATCTCATCAAATCCTGGTTGATCACCCGCGCTGGAGGGATGTTCTACTTTGCCCTAAGGGCTGGAAACCGGTACAAGAAGCAGCTGGTAGAGCAGACGGATACGCTGGTGATCGACGGACGCATCAACACGGTCATCGCCGGCACGGCGCGGCAGCGCGCGCAGCTGGCGGACGGTCTCTCCGTCCTGGAGCGTAATGGGGAGATCGCCTACGGTATGTTCGTGTGCCGCGAGTCCGTTATGTCCTGTTACGTCACCGACCGGACGGACCGGCATATTCACTTCGTCGACGGATCCGATGGCGGCTACACAATGGCGGCGACCGAACTGAAACGTAAGCTCCGCCGCAACGCTACGTAAGCGATGCTAATTAACCAGCGCAATAAGCGAGGCGAGCGAGAAGCCGACGGCCCCGCCGAGGATGCCGATGTAGAGGTTTCGGACCTGCCGACCGCGCAG
This sequence comes from Rhodothermales bacterium, assembly GCA_034439735.1. Taxonomy (NCBI): domain Bacteria; kingdom Pseudomonadati; phylum Rhodothermota; class Rhodothermia; order Rhodothermales; species Rhodothermales bacterium. The sequence continues at coordinate 2,684 of JAWXAX010000133.1, forward strand.
GCTCTTCTCGGTGAGCTCGACAGATCGGTCGAGCTGCTCGTTCAGATAATCGATCTGCTCGATGAGTTGCGCATTAGCACTCGCGTGGGCATCGACGCGCATCTCCTGCAGGCCAATGATCTCCTCGAGTTTGGCCAGCTTCACCACCTGGATGGAATCGACGCGCTGCCATTCGAGGTCGCGCAGCGCGTAGAGGCTTTTTTGCTCCTCCAGGTCCCGCACGATGGCAATCCCGCTTGCGAAGACGGCCTGTTTAACCACGACGAGCGGGTAGTTGGCGGGCGGCAGCCGGCGCTGAAGATCGCCCAGGCTCGCGCTGTCCGGCACGGCCAGGTAATGCACCTCGAGCGGCGCGCCATCTGGCGGGGTGAACCGCTCCATCCGCTCGACAAACTGGGCCCGAGCCGGCGCGAGACACGCCAGGAACAAGACCGCGACGAGCCAGCCGACACGGGACGAGTGAGGAGAAGAGGTGCTGTTCATGGATGGATGACGGTTGGATGATGGCGTTACTGACCGGGCGACTCCACGACCGGGGCAATGACCGGGGCGGGAGGCGGGACGGCGAAAGAGCCGGCGGAGGTGACAGCAGCCATCACGCTATCGATGCCGCCCTGGAGCTGGCGGATTTCCTGCCCAAAGGCCTGAATTTCTTGCTCGGAATACGCCTCTTTCCGGTCGAGATGCTCGATAAACGTCCGCGCGTGGGCGATACGGCCCAGCAGGATACTATCCTTTTCGGCGGCGATGCGGTTGATTTCGGCCACGGCGGCGACGATCTCGGTCTGTCGCTGCCGGATGGTGTCGATCTCTCGGTTGATTTCCTGCTTCCGGGCGCTCTCGCCGCGGATGTAGGCGCCGGAGAAGAAGACGCCGATCACGAGAGTGATCAGGCTGATGATGTGGCTGTTCAGCACATTCCGGCCGGCCAACGGAGCCGGGGTGGCCGCGTCTTCGGACGTCGCGGCGTGATCGGGTGGATTTGTTGGCTGAATGTCTGGCGGATGATCAGGCACGGGCTCCATGGCGTCCTCGGTTATGGCGTCCTCAGTTCGATCGGATGGTGAAGCCCTGGAAGGCCGGCCCCAAGGGCGCCGCGATCGCCGGGCGGGGGCGTTCGATGGCCCGCTGGCGCTCTGCCAGGGCGCGGCGCGCAGCGGCCTCCTCGGCATTGAGTACGGCCAGTTCCTCGTAGGTGGACTCAATCTCGGCCACCAGCCGCCGGTCTTCGGCTTCGAGCGTCGCGGTGATCGTGGCGACACGCGCCATCGTCTCCTCCGTCAGCGCCTCGATATCGCGCATCTGCTCCCGAATTTCCTCCTTCCGCACCCGCTCGCCCTGCAGGAACGAGCCCGCACAAAAAACCGACAGCATCAGCGCCCCAATGCTCACATAGCCGGCGTTCGCTCCGATGAAGGTAAGGATGAGGTGCATGGTTGCAGGTTGGCAGGTTGCAGGTTGGCAGGTTGCAGGTTGGCAGGTTTCCCCTTATTGTCGCGTAGCGACATACCCCCTATCCCCACATATCCATGCGGGGAAAATGGGCCTATCACGGCGCATAGATCACCGGCGTAAAATGGGTAATTCGGAAGGCGCTACCCGGGCTCAAGAGGCGCTTGCGGAGGTAGACGCCCCCGCCGTCGCGCTGGTCCCCGGCGTCGCCGGGACCGGTATTACCTTCGATGGTGGTGCCGGCCTGACCCTCCCAATCGACGACAAACCCGACGTGCCCCGTCGGGTCCGATGGGTCGCGTTTGGCCTTCCAGACGACAATCGTCCCGGGATCGATTTTAACAGTCCCACGCTGGACGATCCGGGCCTCGATGCTTTTGTGCGTCACAAAGTCGAGCGCCCTCGCCGAGCGCACCTTCGGCTCCTCAATGGCGCCGGCCTGTCTGAGCGCGTACGACACAAACGCCGCGCAATACGGGTAACTACGCCAGTCTCCGAACCGGTCCTTCGTGGGTTTGAGGTTGACGGCGGCGAGAAACATCTCCACTTCTTGACCCCGATTCGAATCCTTCGGCCGCTCGACCACGCCGAGATAGGTCCGCGCCGTATCCAGGTGGACGAGCGAGGCCACGGGCCGCGTTTCCGGCACGGCCATCAACGAGTCACCCACATGGATCTCGTGAGGATTAAACAGCAGGGAATCCTCGGGCGTAATGTCCGGGTCGATGGACACCGAATGGATACTCACCTCTGCGATCTGGAAGGCGCCGGCTTCGCGGATGGCGGCGATGTTGCGGACGATATCCTCCTGAAGCAACGCAATTTCGCGGCCGAGCGAATCGATCCGCACCCGGGCGAGCTTCTCGTCCCGTTTCAGGAATTCGATGTCCACCCGGGCGCTATCGATCCGGGCGCGAAACAGGCTGTCCTTGCGGGCCGTCACGCGCCGGATGTCGTCAAGAACAGAATTGATCTCCGTCTGCCGAGTCCGCAGGGCATCCAGCTCGAGCTGGATCTCCTGTTTCCGCGCGCGTTCCCCCCGGAGGTACACGCCGGCGAAAAACACCGCGACAATCAGCGCGATGAGGCTCGTATGCTTGCTGCCCATGGGTGCCGCGTTCGGGCGTCGCGCTCAGCCCTCGAGCGTGGCGTCCAGGGTGATGGCCGCGTTCAACAGGCGCGAGATCGGGCAGCCGGCCTTGGCGTTGTTGGCCGCCGTGTCAAACGCTTCCTGGCTGGCCCCCGGCACTTTCGCGCGCATCGTGAGATGCACGGCGGTGACGGTGAAGCCGGCGTCCGTTTTTTCGAGGTTTACGGCGGCGGTCGTCGCGATGTGCTCCGCCGTCAAGCCGGCGGCGCCCAACTGGCCGGAAAACGCCATCGAAAAACAGCCGGCATGGGCCGCGGCGATGAGCTCCTCAGGGTTCGTGCCAATCCCGTCCTCAAAGCGAGTGCTGAATGAGTACTGGGTGTCCTTCAACACGCCGCTGGCAGTAGAAACCGTGCCTTTGCCGTCCTTCAAGCCGCCTTTCCATACGGCCGATCCATTTCGTTTCATGGGTACCTCGTTGGGTGATGGGGAGATGGGGTGTGAGATAGTACTACCTCTACCCGTACAAAGCAACGATGTCGCGACGTCATTTCACATAGACGACGCGGCCGACGGCGCGCCCGCGCGCCCGGTCACCGACGGAATCGGCCGGCTCCAGGATGTACGTGTACACTCCGGACGCGGCGGACGCGGCCGGCGTCCAGACCACGGCGTGTACGCCCGCGCCCGGCACGGCGACATACTGCCGGTGCACTTCTCGCCCCAGGGCATCGAAGATGTGCAACCGCACACGGCCTGGCCGATCCCATTCAGTCTCGATTCGCACGGATGCGCTAAACGGATTCGGGGCGCCACCCAGGAGGCGGAATAGCGCCGGCTCGGCCACGGCCTCGCGGCCCGTCACCACGCCCTCCACGACGCCACTTCCCTCACGGATGCGGATCGTCTGCCGGGCCGGCAACGGTCCGATGGCGTCCACCGCCCCGCCGGGCCACAGAACCCACAGGCTATCTACCTCCTCCGCCGCCGCGAGCCCGACATGCACATGCTGCAGGTTCTGCCCCAGAAACTGGGCGCCGTGGTGGTAGCGGCGGTAGGTTTCCCCGCCGGCACGCACCGTCACCACCGCCCCGAGGCCGTCGCGGTTCGAGGCCACACCTTCGAGGTGGATGGCCAGCCAACTGCCGGCATCGATCGGGTTGATAAACAGCGACGGGGTGTCGAAAAAGTTAGAGATGAGCAGGTCCTGATCGCCGTCGTCATCGGCGTCGAACACCGCGAGGCCGCGGGCGGTGCGGGTGTCATCGAGGGCGTAGGAAGCGGAAACGACTTCGAACACCGTTGTGCCGGTCTCCCTTTCGTTCCGAAAGAGCACGTTCTCGTAGTCGGGCTCGAAGTAACCGGTGGCGACGAAGAGGTCTTCATCGCCATCGTTCTCCAGATCAAAAAATGCCGTGCCCCATCCCCAGCCGGCGAGGGACACTCCGGCCGCCTCCTCGGCCCGTGTAAATCCCCCCGTTCCTTGATTCATAAACAGCGGGTTGATTTCGGCGTCGAAGCCGGACTCGGTGATGTTGGTCAGGTAGATGTCAAAAAAACCGTTCCGATCGGGGTCGCCGATGGCGAGGCCCATGCCGTGAAACGCATCCTCGAGGCCGTACGCGGTCGTTTGTTCGGAGAACGTCTTGTCGCCGTTGTTGACGAAGAGCGTGTTCGGGCCGAAGTCGTTCGCGAGATACAGGTCCTGCCGCCCGTCGTTGTTGACATCGAGCGCGACGCTCGTCCACGTGGCGCCGGCATCATCGAGACCGCTGGCGGCGCCGATCTCGGCAAAACGCCCATCGCCGAGGTTCTCATAGAGGAGGTTCCGGCGATCGCGGGTACCGGCCGGATAGTCCTCGTAGGTAGCGACATACAGATCGAGGTCGCCGTCCAGGTCGAAATCCCACCAGAGGCTGCTGCTGCTGAGCTGTGTAAGGCCGCCGGCGACGCCGGCAGCTGCGGTCACGTCCTCGAAGGCGCCGCCGGTGTTACGGAGCAGCTGGTTGGGGCCGAGATGGGTGAGGTAGAGGTCCGGCCAACCGTCGTTGTTGAAATCCCCCCACGAGGCGCCCATTTTGTAGCCCATGGGGCTTTCGGCCGTGCTGGAGTCGCGGCCGGCGAGCACGTCGTTGCCCGAGACGCGCACGAACGTCCCATCGCCCCGGTTGGCGAAGAGCCGGTTCCAGGTGGCGGCTTCGATGGGGTCATAGGAGGCGTGGGCGACGAAGTAGATGTCGAGGTCGCCATCGCGGTCATAGTCGGCCAGAGCGACGCCATTGGTCGCGGCGACGCCGGCGAGGCCGGCGGCCTCCGTGCGCCGTTCAAACGGCTGGCCCATCGCCGGCGCCCCCGAAACGAGGGCGAGGACGATGAGCCAGCGCGCCGCGATCACATCTCCCATCCGGTTCGATAGGTTCTGCCCACGAACTGGTTGGCTTCTTCGCTGTTCGTGATGCGCATGTTTTCGCCGTCCCAGAGGAGCTTTTTGCGGGCAAAAAACTCGTACTTCCCTTCGCTGTTTTCATGGCGGAGGAAGTAGCTACGGATGGCGAGATTGCCCATGAGGACGGTTTCCGTCATCGGGCCGGCGTAGTCGAAGGACGACGTCAGACCCTTATGCTCGGCGCTGTCGAAGCCAGCTTTGCAGGCATCGACCCACTTCCGCTGATGGCCGTATTCCGGCTCGCTTTCGTCCACGCCCTCGGGGCCGAATTCCGTCGTGCCGTCGTTCAGATACAGCTTGGGCATCATCGGCGAGCTATCGTTGATGTTCGTCGAGATGAGGCCATTTTCCCCGATGATGAGCACGCCGTTGGCGCTGTTTGTGCCGCCCATGGTGTGATCGGGAGGGATGATGTCCGGCCGGGACGGGCGGATGCCGCCGTCGCTCCACGTCATGGTGATGGGGGCTTTACTCTTCTCCGTGGCGCCAAAATGAAGCGTAATGAAGGATGAGGCCGGGCAGCCTTCGGGCTGGTAGATCGGCTCCCACATCTCGGTATAGACGGCGCCGACGCTGCACTCGGCGTCGGTCGGATAGTGGAGCCCGAGCGTCCGGAACGGGATATCGATGAGGTGGCACCCGACATCTCCGAGGGCGCCGGTGCCATAATCCCACCAGCCGCGCCAGCTAAATGGGTGCAGGTTGGGCGTGTACGGCATGTATTCGGCCGGCCCGAGCCAGAGGTCCCAGTCGAGGTCCGTCGGCTTTTTGCTTTCGTCGGGCGCCGGCATGGCAAAGCCCTGGGGCCACACCGGGCGGTTGGTCCAGATCTGGACATCGGCGATCTTACCCAACACGCCGGAATCGACCCAGCGCTTGACCATGCCCAGCAGCGGGTTAGAGGCGCCCTGGTTGCCCATCTGGGTGACGACTTTCTGCGTCCGCGCCATCTGCGTCAGCATCCGGGCTTCCCGGATGTTGTGCGTCATCGGTTTCTGGACGTAGACGTGTTTACCGCGCGCCATGGCGAAGGCGGCCGCCAGCCCGTGCACGTGGTCTGGCGTGGAAATCGTCACCGCATCGATGTCCTTCTCGGTATCGAGCATGACGCGGAAATCCTTGTACAACTTCGCTTTCGGGAACGCCTCGACGGACTTCGCGGCGGAGCCGGAGAAGTCGACGTCGCACAGCGCGGCCACGCGTTCGCGGCCGTTGACGGAAGCGTTGCGGATGTCGCTTGCTCCCTTGCCGCCGGCGCCGATGGCCGCCAGGTTGAGCTGATCACTCGGCGCCGTGTAGCCTACCCCACCGAGAACGTGCCTCGGAACGATGTAAAAGGTGGATGCGGCGATCACGCCGGTTTTGATAAATGCCCTACGGGAGGAGTTCGAGGGGGATGGAGTGCCTTCCTTCATAGTGACTGCCTGGAGCGTGGATGAAAACCGCGGCCGCCGCGTGGCGCCGTTGTATGAGCGCGTAAGCGCTTCGCGCTCGTAAAATAGGTGATTCGAGATGGATTTCAACACCAAAGGGCCCCTCGTGGGGCCCCTCGATGTCGTGATAAGCTATTTTTCGGTTTGATCTCCCTTATTTCAGGAACACCATCCGGCGCGTGGTCGTGCCGACCTCTGTTTCCATCTGATAGAAGTAGACGCCGCTCGTCACCTGCTGCCCGGTGGCGCTGCGCCCGTCCCAGATGACCTGGTAGGAGCCGGCCGGCAGGTTGGTGTTGGCGAGCGTCTGGACCTGGCGGCCGAGGACATCGTACACCACGAGCTGGACGTTCCCCGACGCGCCGAGGGTGTAGGAGATCGTGGTCGACGGGTTAAACGGATTCGGGTAGTTTTGCTCAAGGGCAAAGCCATCAGGCAATTCATCCCGCTCCGTCGACGTGCCGACGCCGGCGACGGAGATGAGCTGGATGAAGTCCACGTTGAACCCACCCATTTCCGTCACGAGCGTGAGCGTGCCCACGCCGGCGGTGCCGTCGAACTGCGGCGTGATAATATCCGTGCCTTCGGCCGTGAACGTCAGGCCTTCGAACAGCGGGTTGCCATCGAGCTGGAGATCCGCGCTACCGCCCGCGGGGGCATTGAAGAAGATGCGGGCGACGTACTTTCCATCCCCGGGGAAGTCGAAGTTCAGCGCCACCGTGGCGCCGGCGCCCATGGCGACCGATTTAAAGCCGGTCGGGCAGAAGTCGGCGGCATCGCAGACCGGGCGGACACCCTCGGCGACCGCGTCGGGGGCGCTCAGGACGAGGAGCGTGTCGCCCGAGGTCGGGTCGATGATACTCACGTCGCTGAAGCGCTGGAAGCCCCACGAGGGCTCGATGCGGATCGTGTTGGCCCCTGCCGGCATGGTGAGGCCGGCGGCGCCTTCGATAAGGCCGGCGACGTCGATCCGGGTGTCGAACCAGTCGTCAGACGGCACGCCGGTGGCGACATCCCAGTAATATTCGCCGAAGCCGGCGTTATTCCGCAGGTTGGTGCCGTTCACGAAGATCCGTTGGCCACGTTGACCGTTGCCGCGGAGGTGCGTGCCGACCGACAGGTCGTACGTGCCTTCGGTGGCGAGGTCGAACGACCATTCGATGAAGCCCGAAGAGTCCATCTCGTAATAGGTGAACCCTTCCGCGGCGGCGACGGTGGCGCCTTCGCCCAGCGTGCCCTGGTCCGCCTCGCCCGTGCCGACAACGATGAGCTCGATACGTCCGCCGGCGAGGTCTTCGATGGCCTGGACGTAGGTGGCCCGGTTGGTCTCATAGGTCGCCTTTGCATCCGTGAACCAGTTCAGGTCGCCCAGCGGCAGATCGTCCGTGCCGGCCGTAAGCAGATCGGCCGTCGTATACGAGAAGTCCTCCGGACGCGGCCAGATATTGCACTGGAAACACGTCTCATCTCGGCCCGGGTCGTAGTCGTACCGCGGGGAGGCCGAGTTGCCGGCGCGAAGCTCCGTAATGTTGGACACCATCGACGGGATGAGATCCGCCGGGTAGGTGACCAGATCCGGGGAGAGGTCCAGCAGGTTGTCCTGCATGACCATGCCATCGAACGTCTCGAACCAGCCGGCGGTCGTATCGTTGACGACGGGCTGCGAGCGGATATCCGAAGGCATCAGGCTGGCGAACTGGGAATCCCGCCAGAAGCTGTTGTTGGCCACGACGATGCGGCGGTCCAGGTCTGTGCCGAACCGCGCCGGCATAGCGGCGATCCCGAAGAAGCCGGTGAACGGGTCTTCGCGATCCGGGTCCTCGTACTCCGAGGGCTGTTCGCCGTGCCAGAAGTAGTTGACGAACACGTTGTTCGTGATATACGCTTCTTTCCAGAGCGCGCCGGCCTGGAAGCTGCGGCCGATGTTGACGAACGTGTTGTGGTTGGCGCGGAAGTAGTTCATCGGGGCCGCTTCGGACTGGAAGGGCGTAAAGCCGATGTTCAGGAAAGTATTGTTGTCGAAGATGACGGAGTCCGCGCCGGCTTCGAACCGAACGCCCAGACCTTCCCACTGCTGGGACGGGCCGAAGAGGTTACGGAAGGTGGAGTTGGTGACGGTCATGTCCACGTTCTCGGCGTTGGGGCCGAGGAAGTGCCAGTCGTTGCGGTCGAACACCACGTTGTCGAACGTGAAGTGGGAGTCCGCCGCGTCAAGCTGGATCTGCTCGTAGGAGCTCCGGACGCCGTCGCTGTCCTGGCCCAGGAGCCAGACGTTCTGGACCGTGAGATGACTCCCGGTTCCGGTGTTCTGGATCATGACGCCGTCGATGGACTGATCGGCGCGGCGGGTACGCTGGATGATGGCCGGCCCGCAGTCTTCGTCGCCTCCGACGCCGCAGAGGAACGCTTCGGCAGGATTGGCTTCATCGGCCGTCTCGCCGACGATGCGCAGGTGGTAGCCTTCAAACTGGATACGGTCCTCGTTCCAGTAGAAGCCGCCGCGTTTGAGTTTGTAGACGCGATTTTCGGGGCGTTCGGTGTCGTTCGCGATAGCGTCGCGCAGCGCATTGTTGATGACGTTGCCGTCTTGATCGGCCCATTCCACCACCAGCACGCCGTCCTGGGCAAGCGCGGTCGAAGCGCTACCGAGGCCAACGAGAAGGGTGAGTAGGAGCACCAGATGGTACCTTGATTTCATAGTATTGTCCGTTTGGTGATGCGTAGCGTTTGGAGTAATAGTCGGGCTTCAATACCTGAACCGGGCCCCGACGTCCATGGTGAACCCGTAATACTCGATGTAGGACGGATTCGCGTCCTCGGCCCCCCGGAAATTGCGATCCGGCCGGCCCGACAGGTTGTTGAAGTTGGCAAAGAGTTCGAGCCCCTTCAGCAGTTTCTGGCGGACGGACAGGTCGTATCGCAGATAGTCGCCGGCGAAGGAGTCGAACAAAGGGTTGGTCGAGTTGATGAACGTGCTCGTGTCGGTCTGGTACAGCACCGAGAACCGGGCGGAGAAACCCCTTAGATCATAGCCGAGCGTAACGTTCGCGATGTGCGTCGGCTGGTCCGGCATGCGGGCCGTCCGTGTGGAGTCCGTGCGCAGCTCCTTCAGGTACACCGGCGGCCGGACGCGCACGAGCGAGTCGCTGTCGACGATGTAGTAGGCCTGGTAGGTGGTTTCAGACTGTAAGTAGGTATAGTTGGCGCTGAGGACAATCCCTTTCAGCACGGAGGGCAGGTACCAGAGGTTGGTCTGCCAGTCCAGTTCAAATCCGTTATAGGTGGCCTCGAAGGGGTTGTTGATGTAGGTGTTGGCGCGAGGACGTGCGTTGATCCAGGCGTCGGGGACATTCATGCCGGGCAGAACGCCCACATCCGGGTGCAGGTTGTAATCAACAAACAGGATGAGATCGTCTATCGTCTTATGGAAGGCAGAGACGGTGAATAGTCCCACTTTGTTGGTATAGACCGATACGGATGCGTCGTAGTTGACGGAGGTCGCCGGCTTGAGCAAAGCGTTCGCCGCGCTGACGTACGAGAGAAAGCTGTTGATGGTGGTGATCGGCGCGTACTGGATATAATCCGGCCGGGTGAGGGTTTCCGTGCGGGCCAGGCGCAGGGTCAGCCATGCCGTAGGCTGGTAGCGGAGATGCACCATCGGGAGCCAGAACGCGTTATCGCGTTCGGTGGTGATGGATTCGAGCTCCGCCGGCGGGCCCTGGACGTTGTTCGGCGAGGTTTCGCGGTAACGCTGGCCGGTGTAGCGGGAGAAGTCGCCCTCCCATCGGACACCCGGCGTGAGGGTGAGCTTCCGGCCGATGTTAAACGCGGCCATCGCGTAGCCGGCCTGGTATCGCTCGGTGCCCTTGTAATCGCGCCCGAGCGAGCCGATGGCGTAGTCGCGGAAGACCTCATCGCCGCAGCCGCGCATGGCTTCGGTGAGTTGAAGGAGCATGTCGGACTCCGCGGTGAACCCGAGCGGATAGTCGCCCTCCAGGAAATCATCCCGTGAATAGGAGCCATCCACCAATCCGATGGGCAGAACGCCCAGGTTGCCGACGACGGTATCGAGGTCCCAGGCGGGGATCGCGCCGGCGATACACTCGAGCGGCTCGTTGAGGTTGCCGGCGCCGCTGCCATAATACAGGCCGTTTCGTCCGCCCTGCGTCTGGTCGTTGAATCGATCCAGCCAGCGAAATTTCCCACCAACCTTCAGATACCCGCTGAGTCTGTCGTTCAGGAAAAACGGCACCTGTACGTTCGCCTGCGTCGCCAATTCGTCTTCCTCAAGCCTGGTCCCATAGACAAAGACGTCCTGCAAACCGGTGCTGAGCGAATCCACGTTCAGCAGCGACGGGATTTCGGTGGGGATGGTGTTTTGATCAGGTAGGCCGCGGAAGGCATTCCCCTCCTGGGAGAAACGCCATACGAAGTCTTCCGGGTTGTCGGAGCGGGACGCGATGCGGGAGACGCCGACGTCGTACCGGAAGAAACGCAGCTCCTGCTCGATGCCGACGGCACCGGTAAAGATAGACGTGGTCCCGCTGCGCAACTCGGTGTCGTAATAATGCCGGTTGCCGTCGACATTCATCTGGTTGACGCGGAATAACCCGTCAAAACTCAGCCGGTTGTAAAACCCATTCGCCGTGATCTTGCCCTTCGGAATCCGGTAGTCGACGACGCCGCTGGCGCCCGTGCGGCCGCGTTTTACCGACTCCTCCCGAACGCCTATGTCCGAAATCAGGATGATGGGCGCGCCCGTTTGGGTATCGGAGGACTGGCGGTAGTTGCCGGAGAACTTGTCGGCGCTGCGGTCGAACTCATCGACGTTGACGCTTGCGATAATGCCCAGGCGTTTGCCGAAAAAGCGTTGCCCGACGCTGCCATTGATCTTGTAGTTGCCGTAGTAGTCCTGTAACTGGGTATAGCCGCCCTGCGCCAGAATATCCACCATAAACTGATCCGGCGCCTCGCGCAGCTTGAGGTCCACCGCCCCACCGATGGCGTCGGCGTCTTTGTCCGGCGTGATCGCCTTCATGACCTCGATGCCGTCGAGCATGTTCGACGAGATGAGCGAGAGGTCCACGCTGCGATCATCTCCGCTCGTGGAGGGCACACGCACGCCATTCACCGTCACCGTGTTGTACTTCGCCGAGAGGCCCCGGATGGATATCTTGTTGGCCTCGCCGCCGGAGCGCTGGATAGCCACGCCGGGCAGCCGGCCGATGGACTCCGCCGCGTTGACGTCCGGCAGTTCCTGGATGCGCGCGGCCGAGACGATGTTGGTGATCGTGTTCGAACTCAGCTGCTGGTTGATGGCGGCCGTCTGGCCGGCCGCCTGCGCCGTGATGAGTATCTCCTCCCCTTCGATGCCGGCCCATACAAGCTCAAAATCAACTTCGATCGTCTGCCCGTCGATCACGGTCACCTCCCGCATCTGTCGCTCGTACCCGATGTACGACACCACGATCGTGTACGTGCCGGCCGGCACGTTCGGCATGATAAATACCCCGTCGTCGTCGGTCGCTGCGCCGGTACTGGTGCCTTCAAGCAGCACGTTGGCCCCCGGCAGCGACGAACGCGCATCCCGGTCGATCACTTTCCCGGTGATTCGCCCCGCCAGTGGAAGCGCTTCGTTCGCCAGGTCGAGTTTACCATTCGTGGCCCCCAAAAGGAGCCCTATGAGCAGGAACTGGATGGGTCGCATGGGAGGATGGGTACGATGTATATAAATCGTAACAGGGGCTGGCGCATCACGATCCTGAGGACGCGCAGTGCCATTGCCGGCTGCCAGAAGATGGTTTTCTGGTGTGTGGGCTGCACATAATCCATTTGATGGAATATTTACAAAACCGGGACTTGCTTGTCAACAGACAAAGCGGTTATCTGAGGATAATTTGGTCCCAACGGCACTGGAATCGGTCAACGCGATCGATCCCCCTATCTTCCTTGCATGTGTTCATGCTATTCTAACCCACGTATAGTTCGCTCATGCTCACCGGTACGAACCTCAAATATGCGAGGGCTCACAACCTGCGGATCGTTCTTGAAATCGTCCGGCTCTTCGGCCCACTACCCCGGAAGGAAATCGCGCTCCGCACCGGCCTGAAGTTGCAGACGGTATCCAACATCACGCGCAACCTGATCGAGAGCGGGCTCATCCTGGAGGCGGACCGGCTGCAGGAAGGGCGCGGCGCACCGACGACGCTGCTCACGCTGAATCCGAAGGGGGCGTATTCGATCGGGTTGGATTTCGACCGGGAGCACTTTACGGGCGTGCTGGTGGACTTCCTCGGGAAGGTGTGTCAGCGGGTGAGCCAGCCGGTGCACTTCCCGATGCCTGAGGAGGCATTGACCATGATGGACGAGGCCGTCCAGACGTTGATCCGCCGGCAGGACATCGAGCCCTCCCGCCTCTGGGGAGTCGGGCTCGGATTGCCAGGTCCGCTGGGTGTGGCCTCGGGGCTCGAGGGTATCCGGGTGGTGAACGCGAGCGAGTTTCCGGGATGGACCAACGTCCCCATCGCCGACATCCTCGGCAAACGCCTCAAACTGCCCATCTTTATCGAAAACAACGCCTCGGCGGCAGCGGTGGGCGAGCGGTGGTACGGGCGCGGGCAACACCTCGAGAACTTCTTCTATCTGTTTTTTGGCGTGGGCCTCGGGGGCGGCCTCATCGTCAACGGCCGGCCCTACGAGGGTCACTTCGGCAACGCTGGCGAAATCTGGGGCGTCCCGACGGCTACGGGGTCGACGGCCTCCCCCGGTATCATAAAGCCGCATCTGGGGGTCTTTTTTAGCCTGCCCCGCCTGTCGGAGCATCTGGCCCGGCTGGGCATCGTGATCTCGCATCCGGAAGAGCTCGGAGCGCTGTTCGAGCGCCGCGAGCCGGCGTTTATGGCCTGGCTGGAGGAGGGCCTGGCGCAACTCGCGCCGTTTATCCTGACCGTCGAGGCCATGCTCGATCCGCAGGCGATCTTCCTCGGCGGCCGGTATCCGGAGGCGTTGACGGACTATATGAAGACCCGTCTCGAGACGATGCTGCCGCTCCTTCGCATCGAAGGGATGATGACGAACCCCGCGCTGCATTGCGGCACCGCCGGCCAGGACGCCACCGCCCTCGGCGTAGCGACGCTCCCGATGTACAGCTCCTTCGCACCTATCCCGGAGGTGCTGATGAAACACGCCGCCGGCGACACCGCGCCGTCGCCGCGCCTGTAAAGACTCCCGCGCCGGCCCCCTTCCCCACTCCCGAACTTGTACCCCGGCTTCATCGTTGATGGGACGCGTCATCCCGTTGTCAACCACCGTATCCTTCGACCTTGAGCACCCAGCACACCCGCGAGACAAACCGCCGCCGCACCTTCGCCATCATCAGCCACCCGGACGCCGGCAAAACAACCCTCACCGAACAGCTGCTGCTGCTGGGAGGGGCCATCCGCGAGGCCGGCGAGGTCAAGGCACGCAAGGCAGCGCGCCATGCGGCGAGTGATTGGATGGCGATCGAGCAAGAACGTGGCATCTCGGTAACGTCCTCCGTCATGAAATTCGGGTACAAGGACCTGGAGCTGAACCTGCTCGATACGCCGGGCCACCAGGACTTCTCCGAGGACACCTACCGCGTGCTCACGGCGGTCGACAGCGCGCTGATGGTCATCGACAGCGTGAAGGGTGTCGAGACCCAGACCAAGAAGTTGATGGAGGTCTGCCGGCTGCGCAATACGGCCATCCTCACGTTCATCAACAAGCTCGATCGCGAGGGGCGGGACCCCCTGGAACTGATCTCCGAAATCGAACAGAGCTTAAAAATAGAAGCCGTGTTGCTCACCTGGCCCATTGGCCGGGGGGGGCTGCTCAAAGGTACCTACAACCGCTATACCCATGTCGTCAACTTGTATCCGCCCCATACGTCCAGCAGCCTCACGCTCCGGTTCAAGGTGGATGATCTGAGTGACCCGCGTCTCGACAGGGCGCTTGGATCGCAGGCGGACCAGCTTCGCGAGGACCTGGAGTTGCTCGAGGGCGCCGGCGGGACGTTTGATGTGGACGCCTACCTGGCCGGCCTACAGACGCCGGTTCTGTTCGGCAGCGCCATCAGCGGCTTCGGAGTGGATGAATTGCTCGATACGTTTGTAGACATCGCTCCACCCCCGCTTCCCCGGCCCACCACTACCCGAATGGTCTCGCCTTATGAAGAGGCCTTCTCCGGCGTGGTCTTTAAAATCCAGGCGAACATGGACCCGAACCACCGGGACCGCCTCGCCTTCCTGCGCGTCTGTTCTGGCAAATTCGAGCGTGGCATCCGGCTCAAACATCACCGTATCGGACAGGACCTCCGGGTGGCGAACGCGACGATCTTCATGGCGCAGGACCGCAACGGGGTCGACGAGGCCTACCCGGGCGACATCATCGGCATCCCCAACCACGGCACCATCCGGATCGGCGATACCTTCACCGAAAAAGAGCCGCTCCAGTTCACGGGCATCCCCAACTTCGCACCCGAGCATTTCCGGCGGGCGCGGATCACCAACGCCCTCCGCGCCAAGCAGCTCGAAAAAGGCCTGCTACATCTGATCGAGGAGGGCGCCATCCAGCTCTTCCGCCCGCTCCATGGCCAATCCTACATTCTCGGCGCCGTCGGGCCCCTGCAGTTCGATGTCGTTTCCACCCGGCTGAAACACGAATACAACGTGGAGGTCCTGATGGACGCCATGTCCTACCAGGGCGCCCGGTGGATCGAAAGCGAAGATAAAGTGGCGTTGGCGACGTTCATGCGCGAGCAGGAGCACAACCTCGCGCGCGACACGGACGGCTCACTCGTCTACTTGTCCGACAACCCCTGGCTCCTCAATCGGATGATCGAAAAATGGCCTCAGATCACGTTCCGCAACTCGCGGGAGAGCCTCGTGGCGTCGTGATCGGTGGGATAGGGTTTAGCCCGTAAACAATGCCGCGACCACCTCGGGGGACGCGTCGTAATCCAGGGAGTCGAACACCGGCCAGCGGCTGCCAAAGCGTTCCTCACTCATCGCGCGCAAGACGCCGCTACTGGCGAATTTTCCCGAGATGGCGCGAAGCACATCGGCATACCCCCACTGTTCGAGGATTTTGAGTCCGTGTTCCGCATCAAGGATGCTGTGGCAGGCAAACACGAGATGGCTTACGTGGGCGCGCACGCCTGGATCTTCCAGGAGGTACCTTGTTTCCGGATACCAGATCCCATCGGCCAGTTCGATGACGACGAAGCCGTCCGGGCCGGCTTTTTTGTACAGGTAACCGACGATCTGGTGGAAGATCTCGATCACCCGATCCGGGGCAAGACCGATGGTGACCGGCTCGCCCAGGTCGGCAAAATCCACCACTTCAGACGCTCCGGCGTCGTACATCGAACTGATATCTCCGATGGAGCCGACGCCACACGCCTTGCCGGCCACCACCTTGTGCCCCAGAGCACGGAGGGCATAAATGACCCGGCGCGCGGTGGTCGATTTGCCGGCGTCCATGTCGGACCCGACGACCAGGATGAGCGGCGGATCGTCGGGCGTGCGTTTGCGACCGCCCTTCGGAACGCGGAGGCCATATGAGCGCATGTTGATCGGCTTACGATCCTCATCGCCCAGCTGGGCGATGACCTTGATGGTCGTAGGAGCGCCCCTATAGAGGGCCGTGTGTTCGCTACCTGGTTCGATGAGTGCGGCCTGGCCGCCC
>JAWXAX010000134.1 GCA_034439735.1 Rhodothermales bacterium
AACGCTTCGCTCCGACGGGATTTGCCCCTCCTCGGATCGAGGAGGGGCCTGGTAGTCAGGCACGTTCCCGATACGAAAACTGTCCGAAGTATTAAGGTTACAGGTTGGCAGGTTAAGACTTGATGCCAAGAACCCGCCAACCTGCAACTTGCCAACTTGCAACCCCTCACGCCGTCGCCTTCACGAGCAACTCCGTCATCCGGGCGACGAAGTCCGATGTCTGCGTCAACCCGCCATCCAGCAGCAGGGCGCCTTCGAAGAGTTGAAGGATGACCTGGTCGACCGTCGCGTCGTCGCCCTCTAGCTTCGCCTTCAGGTTCTTCATCACCGGGTGCGCCGTATTGATTTCCAGGATGCGGACGCCAGAGGTGAAGTTCTTGTCCATCATCTTCATCATGCGCTCCATCTGGACGTCCATCCCGCTATCGCCGACGACGAGCGTGACGGCGGAGTCCACCAGCCGGCGGGACTCCACGACGTCCTTCACGCGGTCGCCGAGGGTGACCTTGAAGCGGGCGATGAGCCGGTCCACATCGGCGCCGGCGAGGGCATCCTTCTGCTGCTCCTCGTCGGCTTTCAGGTCGATATCCGCCTTCTCGATGCTCTTGAGCTCCTTCTCTTTGTAGGCATTGATGTGCGGGACGACAAACGCGTCGAGCGGGTCGTCCATCAGCAGCACGTCGATGCCGTTTTTGCGGAAGTACTCGAGCTTCGGACTCCGCTCCAGCACATCACGGTGTTCGCCGAGGAGGTAGTAGATCTGGGTTTGATCCGCCGGCATGGCCGCGACGTAGCCGGCGAACGAGGCGTACTCGCCTTTCGGCGTCTTCGTGGATCCGAAGCGAAGCAGATCGACCAGCTTGTCCTTATTGGTGAAGTCGTTCCCCACGCCAAGCTTAAACAGCGGCCCGAATTCCCGGAAGAACTTCGCGTATTTCTCGGCCTCTTTTTCGGCCCAACCCTCCAGCAACCCGATGATCTTCCCGGTGAGGATCGTCCGGATCCTGGCCATCACCGGGCTATTCTGCGTCACTTCGCGGGAGACGTTCAGCGGCAAACTATCCGTCTCGACCACGCCGCGGACGAAGCGGAGGTACTCCGGCACCAGCGCCTTGCAATCGTCCTGGATAAACACCCCGTTGGCGTAGAGGTGCAGCTTCGTGGCCTCTTCCTCACGAAACATCCCGGGCGGGGCGTGTTCGGGGAGGAACAGGAGGGCACGGACGTTGACGACGCCCTCCAGGTTCAGGTGCAGATAGCCGAGCGGATCCTGGTAGTCGCCCGAGATGAACTTGTAGAACTCGTTCAGCTCCTCCGGCGTGATCTCGCTTTTGTTTTTGTGCCAGAGCGCCTTGACCGTGTTGACCTGCTCGTCGGCCACGTAGATCGGGAAGTCGACGAAGTTCGAGTACTTTTTGATGATCCCCTTCACCCGGTCGTCGCGCATGAACTCCTTCGCGTCCTCGCGGAGTTTGAGGACGATGGTCGTGCCGCGTTCGGCGCGGCCGGCGGGTTCGATCGTGAACGACCCCTCGCCGTCCGACGTCCACCGGAGCGCTTCGGAATCCGCGTCGGCGCCGAGGGTCTCCACCACGACCTCCTCGGCCACCATGAAGGCCGAGTAGAAGCCGACGCCAAACTGGCCGATGAGCTGGCCGTCGATGGGTTTGCCTTCTTTCTGGAGTTGCTCGAGGAACGCCTTCGTGCCCGAGCTGGCGACGGTGCCGAGGCGCTTGACGAGGTCGTCCCGCGTCATCCCGATGCCGCTGTCCTCGATCGTGAGCGTATTCGCGGTCTCATCCAGCGTGATACGGATCTCGAGCGGCGCTTCCGCGCTCCGCATAGCGGGGTCGGTCAGTTTTCGGAATCGCGCCTTGTTGAGTGCGTCCGACGCGTTGGAGATAAGTTCGCGGAGGAAGATCTCCTGATGGGTATAGAGGGAGTGGACGATCAGATGAAGCAGTTGCTTCATCTCGGCCTTAAAGGTATAGCGTTTGGCCTTTTCTTCCCGGGTCTCGGTTTCCACGGCAGTAGGTGTTTAGTCGGTTGAATAGTATGGATAACGCAAGGAGCCGGCCCGGATCGACCGACCCATAGTTCCAGGGAGAAGGTCGCTCACGAATGGTGCGGCGCCAGGTTCCCTCGCTAAAGCCGGCGCACGGCTTCATCATTACCCGCCGGGTTAACATTATTAGCAAGTTTTATCAACCTCTTAATGATATTGGTTGTGTTTTGTCGCATTCTACGACCTTCATCGGTTCCATGCCAACCCAACGGCGTACACCGGCATCCTTCCTCCTTCGACGGCTTCCTCAGAGCACGAACTCCTCCATGAAAACGCCCACACTTGGTGCCGCCGCCTGGCTATCGCTTCTCCTGGCCGGCTGCTCAGGCCCTACCCCTTCCCGCACCGCCTCCACGGAGCGGCCGGATGACAACCGTTTTACGCCTGTGGTCCTGGCCCAGGGCGCTTCGATGGACGAGCCCATGTCTTTCGAAGTCCTCGACGACGGCACGGTCTTCTTCATCGAACGGAAGGGCGGCGTAAAGCGGTACGATCCGGGGAGTAACGCCGTGATGACGGTCGCGATGATCCCCGTCAACACCAAATACACCAACGCCGAAGGCGTGGTGCGCGAGGCCGAGGAAGGGCTGGTGGGGATGACGGTTCATCCGGACTTCGAGCAAAAACCCTGGATTTATCTGCTCTATGCGGACCCCGCCGAGCCGAAACACGTCCTTGCCCGCTGGGACTATCGCGACGGTGCGCTCGACGAGGCGACGAAAAAAGTCGTCCTCGAGTACCCCGTCCAGCGTGAAGCCTGCTGCCACACGGGCGGCGGCATGACATGGGACGCGGACGGCAACCTGTTCATGACGATCGGCAACAACACGGGCAACTCCCAGATGTCGCAGACCGACGAGCGCCCGGCCCGCAGCAGCTGGGACGACCAGCGCGGCGCCAGCAACACGAACGACCTCCGCGGCAAGATCATTCGCATCCATCCGGAGGACGACGGCACCTACACCATCCCCGACGGCAACCTCTTCGCGCCCGGCACCCCGAACACGCGCCCCGAGATCTACACGATGGGGCACCGGAACGCATGGCGCGTGTCCATCGATAGCGAGACCGGCTACATCTACTGGGGCGAAGTAGGCCCCGATGCTTCGGAGGACACCGAGATCGGTCCGCGCGGGTACGACGAGATGAACCAGGCGAAAGGCGCCGGCTACTTCGGCTGGCCGTACTTCATCGGCGAGAATCACGCGTTTCCGTTTTACGACTTCGCGGCGGACTCGGCGCTGGCGCCGAAGGATCCGCTCAAACCCATCAACACCTCGGTCAACAACACGGGGCTTCAGGAGCTTCCTCCGGCGCAGCCGGCCTTTATCTCCTACCCGTACGGCGTCTCCGAGCGCTTCCCGGATGTCGGCACAGGCGGCCGCTCGGCCACAGGCGGCCCCATCTACCGGGCGGTCGACTTCGCCGGCGCCGCGCGCCCGTTCCCGGATTACTTCGAGGGGAAATGGATCATGGCCGACCTGTCCCGCGGCTGGATCATGGCGGTCACGATGGACGCGAACAGCGACTATGTGTCGATGGAGCGGTTCATGCCGGACTATAAGCCGGCCGAAATCATCGACATCAAATTCGGCCCCGAGGGCGATCTGTACGTCCTCGAATACGGCAGCCGCTGGTTCGCCGACAGCGAGGACGACAAGCTCGTGCGCATCGAATACAACGCCGGCAACCGCACGCCGCATGTTGTTGCCGGCGCCTCTACATCCGGTGGCAAGGTGCCGTTCGACGTCGTGTTGTCCGCCGAAGGGACGCAGGACTTCGACGGCGATGAGTTGACGTACCGTTGGGAGGTCGCGCCGCTCGCCGGCGGCGCTTCGCGCACGCTCGAAGGCCCCGCACCCACGGTGTCGTTCGACCAGGCGGGCGTCTATGTCGCCACACTCGAGGTGAGCGACCCCGCCGGCGCCACTAACAGTGCGTCGGTCCAGATCGTGGCCGGCAACGAGCCGCCGCGGATCGACGTCCGGCTCGCCAGCAACACCTCCTTCTTCTTCCAGGGGAAGCCGGTTGACTATACCGTTACCGCCAGCGACACGGAAGATGGCACGGTGGACGCCGCGGCCGTCGCCGTGAGCATCGACTATGCCTCCGAGGGCTTCGACTACGCCGAGGTGATCCAGGGCCAGCGCAGCGTCGACGCCTCAACGCGGTTTGCCGTGGCGAAGGTGCTGATCAGCAAGACCGACTGTGGCGTCTGCCACCAGCCGGAAGTCCGCTCCGCCGGACCGTCGTATGCCGAAATCGCCGATAAATACCGGGGCGACGCCGGCGCGAAGAGCCGCCTGGCCGAAAAAGTCCGCGGTGGCGGCGGCGGTGTCTGGGGCGAGATCGTCATGCCGGCCCACCCCGGCCTCACCTCGGCCGACGCCGCGACGATCGTCGACTACATCCTGAATTACGGCGACAAGACCATCCGCACGCTGCCGCTGTCCGACCAGTTCGTCCCGGTCCTGCCGGCGGACGACAACGGCCGCGGCTCTCTGCTCGTCCGGGCCGCGTACACGGACCGCGGCGCCGGCGACGTGCCCGCGCTGACGGCGGAAAAGCTGATCGTCCTCCGCAGCCCGATCCTCTACGCCGGCGACGCCGAGATCATGCAGGGCGCCCGGAAATCCGTGGGTAACCGCGGGGCCGGCCCGATGATCGTCCAGCCCAACACGGGGGGACACCTCGCCTTCCAGGGTATCGACCTGACCGGGGTGACGCGGGTTGACCTGGCCGCGACGGCGCGGACGCGCGAAGGCACCGTGGGCGGGAACGTGGAAGTCCGCCTCGGTAGCCCGACCGGTGCACTTCTGGGGCAGGATTCGGTGGAGGTGACCGAGTTCCGCTTTGGCGCGCCGCCGACCGCGACGGCGATCCAGCAAGCCGGCGGAGCCGCACAGGCCGCGGCTGCTCAGGGAGGTGGCGGCCGGCGCCAGCAAGGCCCCCAGGGGGTGCAGATCGCCGTGCAGCCGACTACCGGCGTTCACGACCTCTACCTGGTTTTTAAGAATGACGCCGCTCGCGACATCGACCCGCTGATGAACCTGACCGCCGTGACGCTCGTGGCGGAATAAGTCTAGGTATGGGGGGTATGGGGACGTTGAACGTTCAAACGTTTAACGTCCCTTCTACTTCACTTCCCACGTATCCCCGGCATTCAGCAGCGATTCGAGCGTGCCTTTGCCTCGCTTTTCGACGATGTCGGCGATTTGCTGGTGGAGCATCTCCTCGTAGGTGGGGCGGACTTCCTTGTAGAACACGCCGAAGGGCCGCGGCATATCGGGTTGCCAGAACATTTGCCCGGCGATGCCGGCCAGTTCGCGGCTGGTTTCGTCGTACACGAGGCAGTCCCCCACGGACCACGCGCCGCCTTCGAGGTCGATCACTTCTGTCCGGAAGCCGTCGAGCCGGATGCCCTGTTTGCCGTTGCTGAACGTCATGGGCTTGCCGTTTTCGAGAAAGATCGCGCGGGCCGGCTTGGTGGCTTTTTCGGTGAAGCCGAAGAAAGCGCCGTCGTTAAAGATATTGCAGTTCTGGTATATCTCGCAGAAGGATGCGCCCCGGTGTTCGTGGGCGCGTTTGAGGATGTCTTTCATGTGGTTCGGATCGCGGTCCATCGTGCGAGCGACGAACGTGGAATCCGCCCCAAGGGCCACGGCCACGGGGTTAAAGGGGTGGTCGATCGATCCGTACGGCGTGCTCTTGGTGACTTTGCCCTGCTCGGAGGTCGGGCTGTATTGCCCCTTGGTGAGGCCGTAGATCTGGTTGTTAAAGAGCAGGAGCTGAACGTTGACGTTCCGCCGGAGGATGTGGATGAGGTGGTTACCACCGATCGAGAGCGCGTCGCCGTCACCGGTGACGATCCACACGTCCAGGTCGGGCCGGCTGGTCTTGAGGCCCGTAGCGACGGCCGGTGCGCGGCCGTGGATCGAGTGCATCCCGTACGTATTCATGTAGTACGGGAAGCGGCTGGAGCAGCCGATCCCGCTGATGAAGACGATCTTCTCTTTCGGGACGCCGAGTTCGGGCATCAGGCGCTGGACGGTGGCCAGGATGGCATAGTCGCCGCAGCCCGGGCACCAGCGAACGTCCTGGTCCGTCTCGAAGTCCTTCCGCGTGAGCGCCGAGGCGCCGTCGCCGCCGGCGATGCCGGGCATCGTGGGCCCGGCGGGCGCCGGTTTGCCGGCGCCGGGGGGCAGCGAAGGTTTCCGGGCGGCCGGGGGCAGCGTGGGTTTGACGCCGCCGGGCGGCAACGTAGGTTTGCGGGGTTCCTGGGAATCTAGGTTATCGTGCATGGTCATGCGAACTATCAATTCGTAACGAGCCGGCGTACTGCTTCAGCTCAGGACTTCGTCTACCCGGGCGTTGATCTCGGACGCCTTGAAGGGCGACCCTTGGATCTTGTTCAGGCCGATAAACGGAAGGAGGTACTTGTCGCGTAGGATGCGCACCAACTGGCCGTTGTTCATCTCGGGCACGACCAGGTGGGTGAAGCGGGCGAAAATCGCCAGCAGGTCCGCTGGCAGAGGATTCAGGTGGCGGATGTGGATGCAGCCCACGGACTGCCCCTTCCCCCTCGCGCGGTCCACGGCCAGCTCGATCGAGCCGCGCGTGGAGCCCCAGCCGATGATGAGGAGATCGCCGGCCTCATCGCCATACACCGTCGTCGGCGGGATGTCGAGGGCGATCCGGTCCACTTTCTCCTGCCGCAGCTTCACCATGAACTCGTGGTTCGCGGGGTCATAGGAGACGTTGCCCGTCACATTCTGCTTCTCGAGACCGCCGATGCGGTGCTCCAGGCCGGCCGTGCCGGGGCGCGCCCAGGGCCGGGCAAGCGTCTCCGGGTTGCGGAGATAGGGCATGAAGACCTCCTCGCCGTCGACCGTCTGGTTGGGCTTGTCGATAAAACCCGGGTCGATATCCGGCAACGACGCGACATCCGGGATGAGCCAGGGAGCCGAGCCGTTGGCGAGGTAGCCGTCGGAGAGGAGCATGACGGGCGTCCGATACGTGATCGCGATCCGGCAGGCCTCGAAGGCCATGTAGAAGCAATCGCCCGGCGTGCTGGCCGCCACGATCGGGAGCGGCGCCTCGCCGTTGCGGCCGTACATGGCCATGAGCAGGTCACTCTGCTCGGTCTTTGTCGGCAGGCCCGTCGATGGGCCGCCGCGTTGCACATCGATGACGACCATCGGCAACTCGGTCATCACGGCGAGACCCATGGCTTCGCTCTTCAGGGCGATGCCGGGACCGCTGCTGGCGGTGATCCCCAGGACGCCGCCGAAGCTGGCGCCAATGGTGGCGCAGGCGGCGGCGATTTCATCCTCCGCCTGGAAGGTCATGATCCCGATGCTCTTGAACCGGCTGAGTTCGTGGAGAATGTCCGACGCCGGCGTGATCGGGTAGGCGCCGTAGAAGATGGGCAGCCCGCTTTTCTGGCTCGCCGCGACAAGCCCCAGGGCCAGCGCCTCGGCGCCCATGATGGCGCGGTACCGGCCCGGCTTCAGGCTGGCGGGGCTCACTTCGTAGCGGACGGCGAATTCCTCCGTCGTCTCGCCGTAGTGGTAGCCCTTTTTCAGCAGGTTGAGATTGGCCTCCAGGATTTGCGGCTTCTTGCTGAACTTCTTCTGGATCCAGTCGATCGCCGGCTCCATGGGGCGCGAGTAGATCCAGAGGCTGAGGCCGAGCGCGAACATGTTTTTGGAGCGATCGATCTCCTTCGTGTTCAGGCCGGAGTCCTTCAGCGTCTCCCGCGTCAGCGTAGTGAGCGGCACCTGGATCAGCCGGTAGGCCTCGAGCGAGCCGTTCTCCAGCGGGTTTTCCTTCAAGCCGGCAAGGTCGAGATCGCGCGCCGTGAACGACTCGCTGTTGACGATCACGCTCCCCCCAGGGCGCACGCGCTCGATGTTCACGGAAAGCGCTGCCGGGTTCATGGCCACCAGCAAGTCCACCTCGTCGCCCGGTGTGCGGATGCTGACAGATCCGAAGTGGAGCTGGAAGCCGCTGACGCCGTAGGTGGTGCCGACCGGGGCGCGGATCTCGGCGGGGAAATCGGGAAGGGTCGCCAGATCGTTCTGGGCGAAGGCCGTGGCCAGGGTAAACTGCGAACCGGTGAGCTGCATCCCGTCGCCGGAGTCGCCGGCGAAGAGGATGGTGGCTTCGGACAGCGACTCGACAGTTTTTGCGGGAGAAGAGACGCTCATAAGCGGCGATACGAATGGTTGAACGAACGCACTGGAACTCCTGCGTTTCAGTCGTCACGTAGAGTACGTAAGCGGCAAACGAATTGGTACTGGGTGCGGAGAAAATCTGCGAATCTGCATCCAAGCTTCAAAAATTGGGTTCCGGGATCGGAATGCATCGAGAACAAAGCGAATCTGGCGGACGTTGAGTAGCGCATCCGGCGCCATCGGCGCCCATCCTCCAGGCTCGCCACCGCTGCGCCATGACCCCATACCGGGCCACCACCGAAGGCATCGCGATCACCGTTCGTCCGGTTTATCTGGACCGCGAATCGGATTTCATCTCCAAGCGATTCGTCTTCGCCTACTTCATCCGGATCGAAAACCACTCGCTGGAAGATGTGCAACTCCTGCGCCGGCACTGGTTCATCCGCGAATCCAGCGGGCACGTCCAGGAAGTGGAAGGCGAGGGCGTCGTCGGCGAACAGCCCACCATAGGCCCCGGCAGCGTCCACGAATACAACAGCTTCTGCGTCCTCGCGGCCTTCGAGGGCACCATGGAAGGCACCTACCTGATGGAACGCGCGAGTGGCGAACGGTTTCGCGTGGCCATCCCGCTGTTTAATCTGCGGGCCGCGGCGAATTAAACGCTGACGCATAGGACCCTTGAATTGGTATCCTCGATCGCTTACCATTCCAATGAGTTTCGACAAGGAAAGGAGCCTATGCGACCCTCTCTCGTACTTGACCTTCAACGAAGTGCCGTCCGTGAAACCGTAAGCCGATTTCGGGTATCTAACCCGCGTGTTTTCGGCTCGGTGCTGCGTGGCACCGACCAGGAAGGGGGTGACCTCGATCTGCTGGTTGATCCGTTGCCCGGCACAACCCTGTTTGACCTGGGCGGCCTGCACTACGAACTGGAATCGCTGCTCGGCATCCCCGTCGATCTGCTGACGCCGGCCGACCTGCCGGCTAAATTCCGCGCCAGGGTGCTTGCCGAGGCCCGGCCGGTATGAGTGAGAATCGCCTCCTCGACTACCTCGACCACATGCGGCAGGCAGCGACGGATGCGTGCGCCTTCGTGGAGGGTCTGGAAAGGGACGACTTTCTTGAGGACAAGCGCACGCAACAGGCCGTCATCATGAGCCTTATCATCCTCGGCGAGGCGGCAACCAGGGTGATGGACAGCTACCCCGGGTTCACACAAACGCATGCAAACGTGCCCTGGCGTAACATGCGCGGTATGCGCAACCGCATCGCCCACGGCTACTACGAGATCAACCTCGAAGTAGTGTGGGACACGGTGCAAACGGCGCTACCGGCACTGCTGGATCAACTTCGTGTGGTACGCCTCGATGCGGGCGACGAAGATCATAATGCCCATGGGGGCAGACCATGACGGGTTGGACGATCGGCCGGGGGTTACGGAAGCGCCCGTGCTCTCCAACGCACACGTGCATCCCCTTCACCCCATCCGATGCACGCTGACGATGGCGTCCGGCGTCTTTAATTCGATCACGGTGTTGTTTTCGGCCAGGCGGAAGGCCTCGATCGTCGCCGGCAGCATCTCGCGCGGGGTCTGGAGCTGGAAAAGCGTATCCGCCACGACATGCCAGTCTTCGTTGGTCAAATGCACCTCGGCCTGCCCGTTCTCCGTCACGAACGGCGCGTAGTTGAGGACTTTCTGGAGGTGGTTGATGCCCTGTTTCTGGTGGAGGGATGGGTCCATCGGGGTTTGAGGGGTAAAGTTCGAGGTTTAATGTCGGGGGGTAATGCACGGAGTTGC
>JAWXAX010000135.1 GCA_034439735.1 Rhodothermales bacterium
CCTCGCCCCTCCTCCGACTCGATCGCGATGAGCGCGCTGGCCAACCCCATGGCGTTGAGCGAGACTTTCCGGAACGTCGCGACCCTCGTCAAGCCGGCCGTGGTATTCATCCGGGTAGATATGGCCGTCGATGAGTCGCAGCGCCGGTGGCTGCCCAGCTTCCGGGCCCGACGACAGAGCGTCGGTAGCGGCGTCATCATCAGCGAGGACGGCTACCTCGTCACGAACAACCATGTCGTCGACAACGCGGAGGAGATCTGGGTGACGCTCGACGACAAGCGCCAATTTCCGGCGGAGGTGGTGGGTACCGACGCCTCGACGGACCTCGCCGTCATCCGGGTCATCACCGACGAGCGCCTGCCGAGCACCCGCCTCGGGGATTCGGACGAGGTGGCGGTTGGGGACTGGGTGATCGCGATCGGCAACCCGTTCCGGCTTACTTCTACCGTCACCGCCGGCATCGTGAGCGCGCTCGGCCGGCAGGTCAATATCATCGAAGGAGACTTCAGTATCGAAGATTTCATCCAGACGGACGCGGCGATCAACCCCGGCAACTCGGGCGGGGCGCTGGTGAATATGCGCGGCGAACTCATTGGCATCAATACCGCCATCGCCACCGAGAGCGGGTCGTACGAAGGATACGGCTTTGCCGTCCCGACGAATCTGATGGATCGTGTCGCACAGGACCTGATCGCGTACGGCGAGGTGCGACGTGGCTTTCTCGGTGTGGAAATCAGTTCGATCGACGCCGACATGGCGCGTCAGCTGGGCCTCAAACGGATCGGTGGGGTGCTCCTGACCGGGGTACACACCGGGACGTTTGCCCACGAAGCCGGCCTCAAACAGGGCGATGTCGTCCTCACGATCAACGGCCGGCGCGTCGATGCGCCCAACGAATTGCAGCGTACCGTGGCCCGGTTCAGCCCGGGCGACCTGCTCGAAGTGGATGTCTGGCGCGACGAATCCGTCCGCCGCTTCCAGGTCCGCCTCCTCGGCCGCGACGATCCGGGCTACAAGAACTGGCTCACCGAACTGCAAAACCGGCCCCAGCGTCAGGCCCCGTCCTATGAACCCCCGCCCGACGGCGAGGAAGCCGAGACCACATTCGAAGTGAAATCCTGGGGCCTGGGGTTGCAGGCGCTGGGGGATCGGACGCGGACGCGCTTCGGGGTGGACCACGGCGTGTATATCGCGTATGTGGCCAAAGGAAGCTCACCCTCGCTTGCCGGCCTGCCCCGCGATGTCGTGCTCACGGGCCTCAACGACGAGGAGGTGCATTCGCTCGAGACGGCCGTGGGCCTGCTCGAAAAACTGGCTCGCACCGGCCAACCCGTTGTGTTTCAGGTGCGCCGGCAAGACGGCCGCATCGCATTTTACGAATCCGATGTGCCGGTTTCCACCGAGGAGTTGACCCCCTGATGATCCGATACCTCACCGCCGGCGAATCGCATGGCGAGGCGCTTGTAGGCATTGTGGAAGGTGTGCCGGCCGGCGTGCCTCTCCTGGCCGACGACATCAATACCCACCTGGCGCGACGCTGGCTCGGCTTCGGGCGCGGCGGCCGCGCCAAATTCGAAAAAGACCTCGTCCATATCTACTCGGGCGTCCGGTTTTCGAAGACGATGGGCGGGCCCATCGCGCTGCGGCTGGACAACGAAGCCTACCAGAAGGATAAGTCCGGCTGGCCTGAAGTCATGGCCCTCGAGGGCACGGGAGAAGGGATCGAACGCATCACGCTGCCCCGTCCGGGCCATGCGGATCTCGTGGGCGTCCAGAAATACCGGTTCGACGATATTCGCCCGGTCATCGACCGGTCGAGCGCTCGCGAGACGGCCATGCGCGTCGCCTGCTGCACGATCGCCCGTCAGTTTTTGAAACAGGTCGGGATCGAGATCGGCAGCCATGTGCTCCGGATCGGAGGCGTGGGATACGACGACGCCGCCGAGTGGCGCGCGAAGGTAGATGAGGCCACCGCCGGCGGCGCCGAAGGCCTCAACCGCCTGGCGGACACCAGCGAGGTGCGGATGTTGGATCCGGACCTCTCGGCGCGATGCATCGAGCATATCAAGGAAATCAAACAACAGGGCGATTCGCTGGGCGGCCATTACGAGGTAATCGTCACCGGCGTGCCACCCGGGTTGGGCTCGTATGTCCAGTGGGATCGTAAACTCGACGGGCTCCTCGCGCAGGCAATCCTGTCAATCCAGGCCCAGAAAGCCGTGGAGATTGGCGATGGCGTCGCGGCGGCCCGGACACCGGGATCCCGGTTTCACGACCCGATCGACAAAAACGGCGCCGGGTACCCGAGACGGTCGAACCACGCCGGCGGGATCGAGGGCGGCATGTCGAACGGCATGCCGATCGTCATCCGCGGCTTCATGAAGCCCATTCCTACCCTCATCAAAGCCCTCGGAACGGTCGACATCGCTTCGGGCGAGTCCATGCCGACCCGCTACGAACGCAGCGACGTGACGAGCGTGCCGGCCGCATCCACCGTCGCCGAGGCCGTCGTCGCCGTCACCATCGCCAACGCTTTTCTGGAGAAATTCGGCGGGGACAGCCTGGAAGAGATCCTTGAACGGGTGGGTGCATCGAAAGCGTAGCTTTCGATGGTTGGCAGGTTGCAGGTTGGCAGGTTACAGGTTGGTAGGTTGGCGGGCTGCTAGTCACGACCGAATAACCTGGTGTATCGCTCACACTTAACTTGTTAACCTGCGAACCTGCAACTTGCAACCAACATGTCCTGGATCGATGCCCTCGTCCATCGCGCTGACGCGAACCTGAACACCCGGACTACTCCTCTTTCGGTCGCCCCGGATGCGCCCCATGTCGTCGTCATCGGCGCCGGCTTTGGCGGGCTGGCGGCGGCGATCCGGCTCAGCGTACGCGGCTACCGGGTGACGGTGGTCGACCGCCTCGATCAGGCCGGCGGGCGTGGACGGGTGTTCGAGCAGGATGGGTTCACCTTCGACGCCGGCCCCACCGTCATCACGGCGCCCTTTCTGTTCGAGGAACTGTGGAGCCTCTGCGGCCGGCGTATGGCCGACGACGTAGACCTGCGCCCCGTCTCTCCCTTTTACCGCATCCGGTTCGATGACGGGACGTCGTTCGACTACACGGCCGACCCCGACGCGATGAGCCGTGAGATCGCGCGCTTCAGCCCGGGCGATGTCGCGGGCTACCACCGATTCTTCGAAAAAAGCGCGGAGATCTTCAAGGTTGGCTTCGAGGCGCTGGCGCACGTACCGTTCGGGAGGGTGTCCGATATGGCGCGGATCGCGCCGGCGATGGCGGCGCTTGAAAGTTACCGCACGGTGTACGGACTCGTGTCGAAGTATGTCAAACACGAAAAAATCCGCCAGGTGCTCTCGTTCCACCCGCTGCTTGTGGGCGGTAACCCGTTTAATGTGACCTCCATCTACACCCTCATTGCGTTCCTCGAGCGTAAATGGGGCGTTCATTACGCCATGGGCGGCACGGGCTCGATCGTGCGTGGGATGGTCGGGCTGCTGCGCGAGCGGGGCGTGTCGATCCGGCTCGGCGAGGAGGTTAAGGAGATCACACTCGAGGGCCGGCGCGCTACGGGCGTCCGCCTCGCGACCGGGGAAACGATCACGGCCGACCTCGTCGTGTCCAACGCCGACGTGGGCTGGACGTACCGTCACCTCCTGCCCGAGCACAGCCGGACGCGGTGGACAAATCGTCGGATCGAGTCGGCCCGGTACTCCATGAGCCTGTTCGTGTGGTACTTCGGCACGAAGCGCCAGTACCCGGATGTGGCCCATCATACGATCCTGCTGGGACCTCGGTATAAAGCGTTATTGGAAGATATCTTCGAAAAAAAGCGCCTGGCGGACGACTTTAGCCTGTATCTCCACCGGCCCACCGCGACGGACCCCTCGATGGCGCCCGCCGGCTGCGACGCGTTTTATGTCCTCTCCCCCGTGCCGCACCTGGAAAGTGGCGTCGATTGGTCGAAGCAGACGGAGCGCTACCGCAAAGCCATCGAGACGTACCTGTCGCTCTCGATTCTCCCCGGACTCGACGAGACTCTTGTCACCTCGCGCGTGCTCACGCCGCAGGGGTTTCTGGAGGATTATCTCTCGCTGAAAGGAGCGGCTTTCTCGATCGAGCCGGTGCTGACGCAGAGCGCCTATTTCCGACCGCACAACGTCAGCGAGGATATCGAAGGGCTGTATTGCGTCGGCGCCGGCACGCATCCGGGCGCCGGGTTGCCGGGGGTGTTGTCGTCGGCGCGGGTGTTGGATAGCGTTGTGGCGGACGTCGCGTAGGGAGCGGAAGAGGCGCAGGGGGTGGGCAAGGCGTAGAAGAGGCGCACGGTAGCGCCTGTACATGCGCCTGTACATGTGCCTGTACATGCGCCTGTACGGGTCGCGGCGTAGAAGAGGCGCACGGTAGTGCGCCTCTACCGGGAGCGCCTTGGAACATGCTTTGGAGCCATACGGTTTTGTGAGCTTCCCGTTTTGGATCCAACGCCGTGAACAGTGCAGGGAACCTCCATGGCCGTCAAGTTAGCCGCCTACGACCCGCAGACGATTGAGCAAAAGTGGTATGCCTTCTGGGAGGAGAATGGGTATTTTTCGGCCCGACGCGACCCTTCGAAGAAGCCCCACGTGATTGTCATGCCGCCGCCAAACGTGACGGGCCGGCTGCACATGGGCCATGCGCTCCAGGATACCGTGCAGGACGCGCTCACGCGTCTGCGCCGGATGCAGGGGTTCGAGGCGCTCTGGATGCCCGGAAAAGACCACGCCGGCATCGCCACGCAAAACGTCGTCGAGCGCGCCCTCAAGGCCGCCGAAGGCAAGTCGCGCCACGATCTGGGCCGCGAGGCATTCCTTGAAAAATGCTGGGAGTGGGTGGGCGAATACGGGAATATCATTCTTGACCAGAAGCGCCGGCTCGGGGACTCCTGCGACTGGGGCCGCGAGCGGTTCACGTTCGATGACGCCTACGTCAAGGCCGTGCAGCATGTGTTCGTAAAGCTGTACGACGCCGGCCTCATCTATCGCGGCGAATACCTGATCAACTGGTGCCCGGTCGACATGACGGCGCTGTCCGACGAGGAGGTCGACAACATCGAGCGGGACGGCTTCCTGTGGTACATCCGCTACCCGCTCGAGGATGGCAGCGGCCACTTGACCATTGCCACGACGCGGCCGGAGACCCTGCTGGGGGACTCCGCCATCGCGGTCCACCCGGAGGACGAGCGCTACGCGCACTTGATCGGCAAGCGGGCCATCCTCCCCCTGCTCAATCGCCCGATTCCGATCATCGCGGACGAATACGTCAAGCGCGAGTTCGCGGCCGGCGCGCTCAAGGTGACCCCTGCGCACGACAAAAACGACTTCGAGATCGGCCAGAAACACGGGCTGGAATGCATCGGGATCATGAACCTGGATGCGACGATCAACGCGCTGGGCGGGCCGTACGCCGGCTTGGACCGGTTCGTTGCCCGCGAGCGGATCGTGGCGGATCTGGAGGCCCTCGGCCTGCTCGAAAAAACGGAGCCGCACAAACTCACCGTCCCAATCTCCAGCCGCTCGAAGGCCGTCATCGAGCCCCTCATCTCGCGGCAGTGGTTCGTCCGTATGAAGCCCCTGGCGGACCCGGCCGTGGAGGCCGTGCGCAGCGGCAAGATCACCTTTTACCCGAAACGGTGGGAGAACGAATATTACCGCTGGCTCGAAAATATCCGCGACTGGTGCATCAGCCGGCAGCTCTGGTGGGGGCACCGCATCCCGGTGTGGTATCACCCGGATGCGCAGGGCGCCATCGACGAAAGCCGGCCGTTTGTTGTCTCCGTCGAGCAGCCGGAGCCCGGCATGCTCCAGGACGAGGACGTGCTCGACACCTGGTTCTCGTCGTGGCTGTGGCCGTTCGCCACGCTCGGCTGGCCTCAAGAAAAGGAGACTATCCAGCAGGATCTCGCCTATTTCTACCCCGGCCAGGTGCTGGTCTCCGGGTACGACATCCTGTTTTTCTGGATCGCCCGGATGATCATGGCCGGCCAGTATTTCATGGGCGATATCCCGTACCGCGATATCTTCATCACGGGGATGATCAAGGACAAGCAGGGCCGGTGGATGTCCAAGAGCCTCGGCAACGGCATCGATCCGCTGGAGATGATCGAGCAATACGGCGCCGACGCGGTCCGCTTCTCGCTTACGATTCTCTGCGCCCAGGGGCAGGATATCAAGCTGGACCCCACGAAGTTCGAGATGGGCCGCAACTTCGCGAACAAGATCTGGAACGCGTTTAATGTGTTCGGCCAGTTCATGGACGAGGGGGTGGCCTACCGCCGCACGCGTCGGTTCGACGAGCTCGAACTCGTGGAGCGGTGGATGGTCACGCGCCTCAACCAGACGATCGCCGAGGTAAACGAGGACATCGACCGATACCGCCTCAACGACGCCTTGACGAAGATCTACACCCTGTTCTGGGGGGATTTCTGCGACTGGTACCTGGAACTCATCAAACCGCAACAGGGGCAAGCCGTCGCCGGCGAAACGATTGCGCTCGCGATCGAAATCTACGAGAAGCTTCTCCAGCTTTTGCACCCCTTCATGCCCTTTATCACCGAAGACCTCTGGTGGCGGCTGCGGGCGCGGGAAGCCGGCGACGCGTGTATCACGTCCGCCTGGCCGGCCTCGAATGCGGCGGAGATCGATCCCTCGGCACTCGAAGCTCTCGGGTTGATGCAGGCGCTCATCTCCGGCATCCGGAATGTGAAAAACGAATACGGCGTATCGCCAGGGAAGGAGATCGAGGCGATCCTGAACCTGCCGGCGGCCGCGAACGGGTTGCGGCAGACGATGGAGGCTAATAAGCGTTATTTCGATCGGCTGGCCAAGGTGAAAGACCTGAAGGTGGGCGTCGGCCAGGCCAAGCCGAAGGCCAGCGCTTCGGTTGTCGTGGGCGCGAATGAGGTGTACATCCCGCTGGCCGGCATGATCGACCTCGGCATCGAGCGCGACCGCCTCAGCAAGGAGATCGCCCAGAAGGAGCAGTACGTACAGGCCGTCATGAAGAAACTCGGCAACGAGAGCTTCGTCGCCCGCGCGCCGGCAGAGGTGGTGCAGGGCGAGCGCGACAAAGCGACCCAGGCCGAAGACGAACTCGGCCGGCTCCGTGCGAATCTCGCGGACTTGGGGTAAGGGGTGGAATGGTTTAAGGTTCAAGGTTCGAGGATTAAGGGAAAGAGTCCCTTGAACCTTGAACCTGGGACCTTCAGCCCGTGGCGCGTCGTTTGCAGAGCGGGTAAACCTCACCTGTTACTATCCCACGATGAAGATTCCTGCGTTACCTGGATGGTCCGGCGTTGCCGGCGTTTTTCTTGCGCTCCTCTTGTTCGGCGCCTGCGCGGCGCCGGCGGACGAGGCGGTGGAAGCAGCGGCGGTCCTGGTAGAGAATGTGCAGTATACCCTGCTTCCTGGCGGCGCGCGCATCGTTACCGGCACCCTGTTTAATCCGACCGAAGATCCGATCAACAACGCGCAGATCCAGATCTCGCTGTACGACGTCAACAACGTGCGGGTGTCCACCATGAGCGTCACGATCCAGGACGTGTCTCCTGGTTCCCGGAAATCCTTTCGGGAGCCCATCAACACCGATCTCGACGTGCGCGGCGCCAGCGTGAAGAGCGTGCTGGTGCTCTGAGACGCGACTGCAGACAGACCATGAGCGAAGCGCCAGAATCTCCCCGAACCTCCTTTCAGGCGCTGACCGAGATCGCGCTTGTGATCAACTCGATCCAGGAGCCGGCCGCGTTACTCGAAAAGGTGCTTGAAATCGCCATGGACACCCTGCTGGCGGAGCGGGGATTTGTGTTGCTGGAAGACGCTTCGGATCGGCGCGGGTTTACCGTGAAGGCGCAGCAAAACGTAAGCACCCGGCAGATTGACGACCTGATCGACGTCTCTACCAGTGTCGTGCACCGCGTGCTTCAGTCAGGCGAGCCCATCGTGATGGCCGAGGCGCAGGAGGATGAGCGGTTCGCCGGCGCCGAGAGCATCGTCCTGCACCACATCCAGTCCATTGCCTGCGTCCCGCTGAGGATCAAAAACCGTCAGATCGGCGCGGTCTACCTGGACAGCATTAAAAAACGGGGCCGCTTCACGCCGGGCAGCATCCCGTTCCTGACGGCCTTCGCCAACCAGGCCGCGATCGCCATCGAACATGCGCGGCTGCACCAATCCCTGCGCAACGAAAACAGCCAGCTCCGCCAGGAGATCGCTCAGATCAACGGGTTCGACAGCATCATCGGCCAGAGCCCACGCATGCAGGAAGTATTTCGGCTGATTTCGCGTGTGCTGGATACGGACGCGTCGGTGTTGATCGAGGGGGAGAGCGGAACCGGCAAAGAACTCGTCGCCCGCGCCATCCATTACAACGGCGCCCGAAAGGGCAAGCCCTTTGTAGCCCTGTTCTGTGGTTCGCTTCCGGATAGCCTTCTGGAGAGCGAGCTGTTCGGGCATAAAAAAGGGTCGTTCACGGGGGCGACGGGTGATAAAATCGGCCTATTCGAGGCGGCGAGCGGGGGCACCGTGTTGCTCGACGAAGTGGGCGACCTGTCGACGCGGATGCAGACGTCGCTGTTGCGCGTCTTGCAGGAAGGAGAGATCAAGCGGGTGGGGGAGAACGAGGTGCGGAAGGTGGATGTGCGCGTGATTTCGGCCACGAACAAGCCCTTGCGCGACCTGATCAAGTCGAAGGAATTCCGGGAAGATCTGTTCTACCGGCTCAACACCATCTCCATCACCACGCCGGCGCTGCGCCACCGCCGCAGCGACATCCCCCTGCTGGCTCATTTTTTCCTGGAGCGATTCGCCGTCAACCAGCGCTCCTACATCACCGGTTTTACCCCCGAGGCCCTCCAGGCCCTCCAGGCCTTTCCCTGGCCAGGCAACGTGCGCGAGCTCGAAAACACCATCCGCCGTGCCGTGGTCATGGCGCCGCAGGCCCTCATCTCGGTGGAGGATCTCCAGCTGCCGGAGGCCGAGTCGCTCGATGCCTCCGAACCCGGCATCACGCTCAAGGAAAGTGAACGCCGGCTCGTCACCCGCACCCTGAAGGAATACGACGACAACATCTCGGAGACGGCCCGCGTCCTGGGCGTTTCCCGCAGCTGGCTGCACTACAAACTGAAGGAGTGGGAGGCGCCGTCGTGAGGCGTTCTTCGTGAGGATTTGATCGTGGTTGGCTTATCGAATGCACTTCCGGGCCGATGACCCCAGAGTCATGAGTGCACTTCTCTCAACCAACCAAAACGGATGATGAAACCGACCCAGATACGACGGTTTCGTCAGGTAGCTCCTCTGCTCCTCCTGTTTCTCGCGATGTTCGTGGGCAACGCGCAGGCGCAGAGCAACCTGATGTTATCTCGGCAACCTGACTTTTCGACAGAAGATCGTGAGTTCGCCCCGGGCGACACGATCTACATGAAAGTCGATGCGCAGGATGTCGACTACTCCAGCCTTCAATTCAGTGAATTCAGGCTCATCTCTCGGGAAGGCGGCGCCTTTCACAAAGGCCCCTTCGTGAACAACTTCGACCGCACGTTCACAGCTAAGATCGCCGTGGACGACCTCAATCTGGTCGACTATTTCTGGAACTGGGAGGCCGATATCCGCGACCGCGTCGGCCGCTCCTTCAACGTGAAGGTGTTCCTACGTATCGGCGACGCCGGCGACCAACTCGCCGGCCTCGAGATGCGCGGCCTGGTCCAGACGAAGGGTGACGACTCGTTCGTGATGCTCGGACAGGAAGTCCGCGTGGACAACGAGACGCAATACGAGGTTCATTTCTACCCGGCCGCCGGCGACCCCAACAATCCGCAGCCACCGCCCCAGGGCCCCGGCTCGTTTGCGGATGTCCAGGAAAACTACGGCGTCGAAACCCGTGTCGCACGCACCGAAAGCGGCGAGTTGCTCGCCAAACACGTACGGGTCGTCGGGCCATTCAATGTGCCGCGCTTCCTGAACATCAGCGGCCGCGTGCTGGAAGTGGACGAGGCGTCGCAGACGTTTGTCGTCCGTGGCCTCACGATCGGCGTGACCCCGTTCACGGGCTTCGGCGGTGAAGGCTACCGGCCCGACGGGACGAAGGGCGGCGTGAGCGTCGGCCAGCTCGTCCGCGTCTATGGCGATTTCCAGGACGACGGCTCGGTCCAGGCGCACTTTATCGAGTTTCGCCGCGCCGCGCGCCCGGAGCTTGAAGTCCGCGGCCGGCTCACCGATTTCGACGGCGAGTCGTTTGTCGTCCAGGGCTTCACCTTCCGCGTGACGGACGCTACCATCGTGGAGCGCCTCAACAACGGCACCCTGCCCGGTGGTGGTGGGGGCGACGGCACCTGCGATCCGAACAAGGGCGATTGCCCGCCGCCGGCGTGTGATCCGGCGCGTGAGGAGTGCCCGCCGCCGGCGTGTGATCCGGCGCGTGAGGAGTGCCCGCCGCCGGCG
>JAWXAX010000136.1 GCA_034439735.1 Rhodothermales bacterium
GCGCCCGCGTACCTCCGAACGCCTGCGGCCCATGCGCCGCCGGCACCCGGATCAGGATCTACCTACCGGCAAAGAGTCCAGTGGGAACGATGTAGCCGGCCATGGTCCCGGCCATGGACCCGGCCATGGTCCCGGCAACGGCGCACCTGGCAACGGAATAGCGGGCAACGACGTGCCCGGCAAAGACAAACGCCTCAACTGGCTCGTCGATTTTATCGCCGACGAGGACGACAAGCCCGCCACGGCTACATCCGGCGTCGACACGCCGCCGCCGGCCGATCCGAAGCCGAAGTGGCGCAACGTCGATCCCTTCGCCGACGCGCCGTCTGAAGCCGCTTCCGAAACTTCGCGCCCACCGCTCGTCGATCCCGGCGCTGGCTTCGCGCCCGAGGGCCTGGAACTCGTTCTGGGAGACTCCGACCGCTCCGACGACACGATCCGTCTCGATCCCGACGCCATCGTCGGGGACGGCTTTACGAATCACGCGGATCCGTTTAGCCTGCCCGAGAAAGGGGCGCCCACGGCGTGGTCCGACACGCCCGTTCGTGAAACGCCCGTTCGTGAAACGCCGGCGAAAGAAACGTCGATTCGAGAAACGCCTCTAAGAGAAAAACCGGCACAAGAAACGCTGCCTCCCGTGGAGCCCTCGCGGGAAAAGGCGTCCGATTCGCCGTTCGCGCGGACGCCCAAGCCGGTCCGGCCGCGGCCGGTCACGCCGGCGGCGCCGGTGGACAAGACTCCGCCTCCCGCGACCCCTCAGGGGCCGGTAAACGCCCCGACGCCCGAGCGACGGGGGTCGCTCGACATCGAAGCCATCCGCACGAAGGACCGCGTCGTGGCCAGCCTGCTCGGCAAGCAGCTGGTATCGATGAGCCAGGTGATGGAGGCGCAGAAGCGTAAGGACCGCGAAAACAGCAAGGAGACCCTCTGGCGCATCCTCGCCGAGATCGGCGACGTCGATACCGAAGCCATCTTCGCCGAAGCCGCCCGCATCTACGCGTTCCCTTCAGCCGACATTGAGGGCAAGCTGGACCCGAAATTCGCGCGCTCGGTCATGGAGACCCTCTCCGAGGAGAACCGCGACCGGTTGTTGAACCTGCGGCTCGTGCCGTTTGAATGCGAGACCGAACACGCCTCCGGCGCGGTCAAGCTTGTGTTTATCACGCACGACCCGATGCGGACCGAAGTGCGCACGGTGATGAAGGAGTTGAAGCTCGACCGCTTCGACCTCTACTACGCGCCGCAGTCGGCCGTCGAAAACCTCATCACCGAAGCCTTCCCGCGCCGGAACGTCTTCCTCGATCGCGTCCGCGACGAAGAGATGGCGTTCGACATGGGCATCACGTACGAGGAGGGGGCGGATCTCATCGACGAAGATGCGCTCGAAGCGGAAATCAGCCGCTCGTCGCTCATCAACCTCTTCGAGGCCACCCTCGTCGAAGCCGTGCGCCAGGGAGCGTCCGACATCCACATCTACCCGAATTCGAGCAAGCGGGTCGAAATCCATTTCCGTATCGACGGCCGGCTCAGCCTCTGGCATACGGAAAACAAAGTACACCCCGAAGCGCTCCTCGCCGTCATCAAGGACAACGCGATGAACGTGGACCGCTTCGAACGCGACGCGGCCCAGGACGGCTACATCCAGCGCTGGATCGACGACGTGTTGATCCGCTTCCGCGTGTCCGTTCTCCCGATCGCCAATGCGCGGCAAGAGCTTCGCTCCGAAAGTATCGTCATCCGCGTGCTCGACGACCGGAAGGTCATCCGCGACCTGCGCAAGCTGGGTCTGCTCGACAACGCCATGCAGCGGTTCGAGCAAGCCATCAGCCAGCCGCACGGCATGGTGATCATCACCGGCCCGACGGGCTCCGGCAAGAGCACGTCGCTCGTGGCGGCGCTGCACCACGTGATCACGGGCGAAGTGAACGTGCTCACGGTGGAGGACCCGGTCGAATACATCATCCCGGGCGTGCGCCAGATCAAGCTGAACCATAAGCTCGAACTGGAAGACGCCCTCCGCGCCATCCTCCGCCACGACCCGGATATCGTGATGGTGGGTGAAATGCGCGACCGCAAGACGGCCGAGCTGGCGATCAAGCTGGCCAACACGGGTCACCTCACGTTCTCGACGCTGCACACGAACGACGCGCCGAGCGCGATCAGCCGGTTGTACAAGATGGGCATCGAGCCCTTCCTGATCGCCTACGCCATCAACCTCGTCGTGGCCCAGCGCCTCATCCGGATCCTGTGCCCGGTCTGTAAGACCGTCGATACCGATCCGGATCCCGTGATGCTCGATAAGCTGGGTTTCAGCGAAGAGGAGATCACGAGCCTGACCTATTATCTTCCCGGCAACGACAGCCACTGCTCGAACTGCAAGGGCGTCGGGTACAAGGGCCGGCGCGCCATCAGCGAGGCGCTGTACTTCTCCCGCGCCGTGCGGCACCTGATCGTCGAGTCCGACGCGGCGATCGACGAAGGCGCCGTCAAGGACCTGGCGCAGAAGGAAGGCATGCTCAGCTTGCGCGACTCGGCGCGCGAGATCGTAAAGATGGGTCAGACCTCGGTCCGCGAGATGATCCGCGTCGTAACCACGGAAGGGTAGCGCGTAACCGCTGCCTCTCGTAACATAGACACCTGAAAGGGTTCTTGTCGCCAGTGTACCCCCCGGCTGCGCACAGGATAGTAACTGTAGTGCACTATGCCGCAAACCCTACTGGCCTTCCTGGCGATGATGATCGTCACGTTGTTGGCGATCAATCAACAACAACGCGTCCTCCGCATCTACGAGTCCATGCTGGACGACGAGATGGAGGTCATGGCCGCCGGCGTGGCGCTCCAGGCGCTCGAAATCGTCGAAGCTCAGGCGTTTGACAGCGCCACCCTCGGAGGCGCCCCCGTGACCGATCCCTCCCAGCTCACCACCCTGCCGTTTGCCACCGGCAACGGGTGCAGTCTGCGCGGCCTCAACACCCTCTGCGACGACGTGGACGATTTCAACGGCATGACGCCCGACACCCTCAGCTTCACGATGCGGAACGGGGTGACGTTTGCGTTTGAGGTGACGGCCACGGTCGATTACGTGACGACGACCGGCGCCGGCGTGGCTGTAGCCCTGATCCCTACGTACGACAAACAGATCACCGTCATGTTACAGGATGTGCCGCAGCCAGGTGGTCGGCGTCTGCTGTTTAACCCGGTGCGGCTGACGCGGTTGAAGTCCTGCGACGCATGCAGTTGATGTTTTTTCATACCGAACACCCGGCGTATCATGTTTTTTATCTACGATAACCTTGCGGCTACGCTGGTGGCCATGGCCGTTATGCTCGTCCTGCTGTCCATGCAGCAGCGGATGCGCGACGTGTCCATTGAGCAGGTGGGTATGTATACGGCCAAAAAGCATTCGCTCGATTTTGGCCTCTGGATGCGGGACGACATCGCCAACATCGGCCTGGGCGTGAGCGGGCCGCCTGTCGTGGAGCACACCCCGCACGCGACCCTGGCCGGCATGACCTCCTCGTTCAGCTTCCTCAAAAAGCTCAACCCGTCGGACGCGACGCCTTCCACGATTTCCTACCAGCTAGAGGAGGTGTATGAAGCGGACGGCGTGACCCAGCAGACCCTCCAGGTCGATACCCTGTCCGTGCCGCTGTTCGAGGTGCGCCGCCTTGTAAATGGCGTGGTCGAGGGCAAAAGCGCCCCGTTTATCACCTATTTCGCCATCGACCTGCTGGATGTAAACGGCGTTTCGGTCAGCGGCGTGGTCGAACTGACCGAACAGGTGCGGATGACCTTCTCGATGGGCGTTCCCTACGCCAGCCGCAGCTACGTCCGCGAGACCCACTGGGGGGCGACGATCCAGGTGAATTGAGCGACGTTGCGCGTTTTGGCGTTATACGTCCCGTTCGATGTCCTCACCCAGAACGCGCAACCCATGAACGCGTACAGGCAGTGAATTGCGTCGCGTCTGATTATTTAACGCGGTGCGAAACATCCGTGACGACTATCCCACAGATCCACGATAGCGTCGGCCGTTCGACCTCGTGAAGCCCACGCCGGCGGAAGCGGGCACGATCCCTGCCTGGAAACATAGTTCTCGAAATCGAATTATCAATCCGAGTTATTCTTCCGGTTGGAAGGAAATACATTCCGTTTGCTCAGCTATCGTTCCCGGGCAGGCCACGGGAGGCTGCCGATACCCCGCCGCCGCGCCCGATGCCCGGGGAGGCGGGTGAAGAAAGCACTACGAGGTCGGCCGTCGCCGCGCAGGTTCGTTGCGCCAGAACGCACGGGTTTCGCAGGCGAAAACGCCGTATGTTCATGTGCCTCCGTTCGCATGCCCTGGCGGGTAGTGCATCGGAATCACCCAGATTGCCTCAAGGACCCTACGCAGCCAATCCTGTATCCTCCACATCCGAGAGCCTGCCGTGAGCACCAGCATTAGCGATATCAAATGGGATCGTGGCCCCCGAAAAGAAGGGGCGATGAAAGAGCGGGCGAAGGTGCCACTGGCGCCCCAACCGCCCAAGGTATGCCAGATCATCATCGACTCCGTGCCGAAATCGGTGCACGGCGTCGATCGGGTGCGGTTCCTCAGCGAACATGTGACGGCGTTGCTGGACAAGGACCGGGCGATTCTGCGCCAGCATGTCGAGCACTATATCAAGCACATGCTCAAGATCGGCGCGAGCGACATCGACACCGGCGGCGCGGCCTGCAACGGCTTCGTCTGGTACCGTGTCGACGGCAACAAGACGCCGCACAAGGAGATGGGCAAGTGCAGCGAGGATCTATCGGACATCCTCTTCCTGAATCTCCTCTCGGAAACCCAGATGGAGCACCTGTTCCGGGAGTCCGCGATCGACTTTTCGTACCAGCTCTACCTCGAAGGAAAGAAGGACCGTCGCTTCCGCGTGACCATCTATTTCGACTACGGGCACCTGGCGCTCAACGTCCGCGCCATCGAAGATAAGTTGCGCACGCTTAGCTCTCTGAAATTCCATCCGATAATTGAGAATGGCCTCATGTTCCGGCACATCCGGGACGGGCTGACGCTGGTCACCGGGGTTACGGGCTCCGGCAAGAGCACCACGCTCGACGCCATCGTCGACGCCAACAACACAGACGTCCAGGCGCACATCGTAATCATCGGTAACCCGATCGAATACATGCACGACTCCAAGAACTGCATCGTACGCCACCGCGAGGTGGGCCGGGACGTGCACACGTTCAAGGACGGCGTGGTGCAGGCCCTGCGTCAGGACCCGGACATGATCATCATCGGGGAAATGCGCGACCCATCGACCATCTCGGCGGCGCTCGAGGTGACGGACTCGGGTCACAAGGTATTTTCCACGCTCCACACCAGCTCTGCGGTGGAAAGCATCGACCGTATCATTGCCGAGTACCCGACGGACGAGCAGGACCGCGTCCGCAACCGCCTGGCCGACGTACTGCGCTGCATCATTTCGCAGAAGCTGTGCCCCAAGGTGGGCGGTGGCCGCATTATGGCCAAGGAGGTGCTCTGGATGACGCCGTCGACACGGGCCGCCATCAAGAACAACAACTCGGGCGAAATCTACCAGATGATGTGGGAAGGCGGCGCGCAGGGGCAGATTACGATGGAGCAGGACCTGCATCGGTTGATGCAACAGCGCTTCATCACGCCCGAGACGGCCATGCACTACGCCAATAACAAGCGCCGATTTAAACAACTGCTTTCGGGCGGCGGCTGAGCGATCGTTTCGCCTGTCCTCCGGCCTGATTCACAAGACGCGACATGCAAAAGAGTAAGTCTTCAGAACTCATACTGGGCGTGATGGTGACCAGCAAGACGCTCCACGCCGTTCTCATGGAGAACGAGGGGGGGAGCGCGCGCGTATTGCGCCGGTTCACCCGGCAGCGCGTGTCGCGGTCGGCCCAGGCTGGTTTGATGACGAGCGTGCCGGAGCTCCAGGAATCGGCCAACACGGGCGACTTCACGATCCAGTTCGGCGACAATGCCGACGCCGCCGGCAACCTGTTCCTGAAGTCGGAGTTTGGCGCGGCCAACCCGGCGCCGGATGGCGGCGATGAGATCGGGGGCTTTTCCTCCACGTTCGTGCTCGAACTGGGCGACATTCTCGCCGAATGCCGCGATGCCGGCTACGAAGAGCCGACGCTCGCCTTCTGTGCGGACTCGTCGGACGTGACGCATGTCGAATTGCGGAGCCTGAACGACGGCAAGGGCGACGAAGCCGAAAAGAAGGGCGGTCCGCGGAAGATCGACCGCGGCCAACTGCTCAAGCTGCTCGGCGAGCAATATCAGGGCGGGTTCGACAACAACCGCGTCGGGTTTATGCCGATGTCCTCGCTGGATCCAAAGGAGCTTCGCCATCTGGCGATTTTCCCAAAACAGCGAGATTCCGTCATCGCCACGCTGCTGGCGATGCGGGAGCAGCAGGGGTCGCGCGTGCCGTCGGTCCGGATCATGGACGCCGAGGTGCCGCTGTACGTGGGCCTGGCCCGGGCGACGTTGCGCCGCGCCCTGCGCCGGGGCAACGAGACGTCGATGCCGGCCGTGCCGCCCGAGCGGCATTCGCTGATCGTGCGCGCCGGCACGGAGGATACGCTGGTGCTATTCGTTCGAGGCGAAGAACTCTTCCACTACGAAAGTCTGCGCTCGCTCACGGCCTACGAATCGCCGGAGACGATCTGTAGCCGCGTCCTCCTGCAGCAGGACGAACACGGCATCAGCGATGTGCAGCACGTCTTTCTGCTCAGCGAAGAGCGCGAGGAGGAGCTGGTCGAGAGCTTCGAGATGTTTTTCCCGGATGCGCAGGTGGATTCGCTCCGCCACGTCATCTCCGAGTTGGGGGACGTTGGACTCGACGAAGCCAACACGAGCGCCATCGTCGGCGCCGTCGGGGCGGGGCTTCGGCTGTCGGGCGACGAGCGGTACCAGGGCGTCTTCGACGAAATCAACCTCATGCCGCGGCGGCTCATCAAGCGCCGCTTCCGGATCCCGCTTACGTGGCACGTGCCCGTGATGGGTCTCTTGATCGGCCTCACCGTGCTGTTTTTCTTCTATCGGTACATGACGATCGAGGAGCACATCACCACGGCGCGGGAGCTGCTGCTTTCGTACCCGGCCGAGATCATGGAAGCCGATCCCCGGATGCTTCAGGCCCGGATCGACAGCTTCGACGCCGTCACCACCAGTTACCTGAACGCGCTGAACGTACTTGACGGCCTGTTGCAGGGCAGCGATCAATGGAGCCGGACGCTCGAGAAGATTTCCAGGGAGACCTCGGAAGTAGGCAGCATCTGGATCGATAGCTGGCGGCCGAACGGCGAAATGCTGGAGATCAGCGGCAACGCGACCTCGCGGGACCGCATCGTGCAGCTGGCGCAGCGCATCGACGGCACGATCGAGGCGCAGGTGTTTTCCGAGATCCGCGAGTGGCCGGTATTTACGTTCCGAATGCGCGTGCCGATTGTCATCGATCTGCCCGAGGCCGCCAAATATTTACGCGAGCAGGTACGCCAGCTCGACGAGCCGACCGCCCAGTAGGCGCCTCCGCGCCGGCGCCGGCCGATCCTCATCTCCTACACCGATCTATCGAGAGCATGTCCAAAGTCGCTTATAGTATCCTCGTCATGGCGGCGATCTGGCTGATCACCATCGGCTTCGGCTTTTACGTCCTCAAGGCGAAAGGCGAGGAGATGGACCAGGTACAGCGCGCCGAAAAGGTGGCCAAGTTAAAAATGGCCGAACTCGAGCAGCTGTTTTTGATGGAGACCCAGTCCCGCGAAGCCGC
Source organism: Rhodothermales bacterium (assembly GCA_034439735.1). NCBI lineage: Bacteria > Pseudomonadati > Rhodothermota > Rhodothermia > Rhodothermales > Rhodothermales bacterium. Next base: position 7,800 of record JAWXAX010000136.1, read on the forward strand.
CCGCGACGCGACGCGTCGCTGGTTCGCGCGGTACAAAATCATCCCCGAAGAACTCAAGAGTCCGGATGTGATCGGCTATTTGAACGGGCTCACGCTGGCCGGCTTCAAAAACTTCGACGTCACGGCGACGGGCACGAAGAACGACCCGAACATCAGCTACCACACGTTTACCGTGGATGGCCGGGGCTATTTCAGCAGCCTGTACAAGTTCATCTGGAGTATCGAAAACAACCGCAATTTTTATCGGATTGATAATCTCAGTCTGGACCACATCGACCTCGTGACCGAGAACAAGGAAAAGGGCAAGCCCGAGCTTCAGGTGATGGTGTCGTTTCGGATGTCGCTGAACGCCTATTACTCCGGCACGGAAGGCGTAAGCGCTCCGGAGGATCTGTTCGCCGAGATGATGGAAGGGCAGGTGTTGCCGTCCGGCTGGTCCGGGCAATTGCCGCCGGTGCCGAAGGACATTTTGCCGGATGAGTCGCCGGCGGTGAACCCGTTTTTCCCCGGAATCATGGAGCAGATTCCGCCGAATACGGAAGGGCATGTGGACCTGGAGGATCCCGGCACGCAGCTCGTTTCTATCGTGGGCGGCAAGGCCGTTTTTAAGAATGACGAGGGCTACCGTCAGCTCGGTGTTGGAGACCTCGTGTACCTCGGGCAGATCACCGACATCGACCCGGCGGAAGGGCGGGTGTCCGCCCGTTTGAACAAGGGCGGCATCATCGATAATGTGGATCTCTCGCTGGACGTTCAGCAGGGGTATCGGCAGGCCATCGGAGGAACACTCCTGGCGCCGACCGGTAATCGGTAAGGTTTTTGATAGGGTTCTGAAAGTTCTATTATTTGTCCGGGGATAACGCTTTCTTGCGATCGTGGGTAGCTGCTCGCGGTCGTATGGCCTGCACCTCGCGCATACTGGCAATTCTCTGACGTGTGATATTAGGAGAGCATGATGAATTGGATTACCCGCATCTCGGCCCACACGCGGCCGTTCGTATGGATTTTTGTACTGGTCGTTGTTGGGATCGCAACACAGATTCCCGCGCAAGCGCAAGACCGGCCACCGCGGCAGATTCGGACATACGTTCCTCCGGATCAGCTCGTGTCGTTCCTGCCGTCGACGCCGTTCGATCAGTTCATTGAATTTATCAATCCCGTTTTCGAACGCGTCACGAACAAGCAGGTCATCGATCCCGAAGGGCGTACCGAGCCTATCGGGGTGACGATCACGAACTTGCAGTTCTTCGATGCGCTCGAGTTCGTGCTGGAACTCAAAGGCCTCACGTATCGCGAGACAGACGGCTATTTTATCATCCAGCTCGCGCAGCAGCAGCCGCTGGTGCTCAATGCCGACCAGGCCGCCGGCCGACCGATTGACCCCGCGGTGACGGCCATTGTGCCCGCCACGGCCGGCACGCGCGAAGTGCAGATCAACGCCGTGTTATTCGACGCCAACCTAACGAAATCGCTTGAACTCGGTATCGACTGGAGCGTGTGGTTCGGGCCCCAGGCCAGCCGGGGCGGCAGCGGCGGAGCGGGCGGCGGCGGCTCCGTCGGGGGCGGCTCGGGCGCCGGCAACTCCGGCAACCAGGACATCCCGCGGATCTTCATTAACACGGAGAACGTGTTCAACAGTGTCGATGAATACATCATCGGTCCGGATCAGATCAGCTTCACGGGGCTCACGCAGCTGGTCCGTGCGTTCGAGCAGGAAGGCCTCGGCGAGACGATCGCCAGCCCGACCGTTACCGTCCAGAGCGGGCAGTTGGGCAACATCCAGATCGGTAGCGACGTCCCCGTTCAGACGCGCGACTTCTCCGGCAACACCATCACCCAGTTCTTCTCGACCGGTATCATCATCGACGTCACGCCGACGGTGATCCGCGAGACCGTGACGGACTCGCTCGGCTCCGAGGTGATCGAGTTTATCCACCTGGATGTCGCCGTCGAAAACTCGAACAGCTCGCCCTCCGAAGCCGGCATCGTCATCGCCCGGAATCGCGCCGACACGCAGGTTCTGTTGCTCGACGGCGAGCAGACCATTATCGGCGGGTTGTACACGACGCAGAAGACCCTTACCCGCCGCGGCGTGCCCATCCTCAAGGATCTCCCGCCATGGTTCTTCGGGCTGCGGTACCTGTTCGGCTACAACCGGACCGACAAGACGCAGCGCGAACTGCTGATCATTATCCAGGCCCGCCTGCTCGACCAGCTCGATGTCCGCACCCAGCGGCCGTTCCCGGACCAGATGCTGGAGCGCCGCCGGCGCCAGCTGGAGGAGGATGTCCGCCGCGTCGACGCCGAGAAGGCACGTCAGGTGAAGTACCCGGACAATGATTGAGGTTCAAGGTTCGAGGTTTAAGGGAATAGAATAGACCTTAAACCTTGAACTTCGAACCTTGAACCCTTCAATCGGAACGTTCGGATCGATTGGTCTTATCACGGGCAGCCGCTTTTTGCGAGCTGCCCGTTTTTTGTACCCACTCGCCGCATGATCCCCACCTGGCTGACCGATTCCGTTACGCCCGACCTCGACCGCGCGCTGCATTATACGCTCTTGTGGGGGCTGGAAGCCCTGGAATTGCGGATGGTGGGCCGGCATGAGGAGCGTGTCCCGTTTGTCAACGAAGCCCGCCTTCGTCGCCGGCTCGAGGAAAACGAAATGCCCGTCGCGGCCATCGATCCGGGTCTGTTTATGGGCTCCGTCGAGGACCGCTCGGCCTGGATGAACGAGTTGACCGCCTTTGCCGAGACGCTCGATTTTTGCCGGCGCATCGCCTGTCCGCGGGTCATCGCCTCGGGGTTTGCGTCGTCCGTCGAGCGGCAGGCCGAGGCGGCCGAGGCGCTTCGCCGGGCGGCGGATCTGGCGGGGCCATCCGGTGTCCAATTGATTGTGTTTCACGCCCCGGACACCTGCGCGCCGGATACGCCGGCTCTGGCATCGTTGCTGGGGATGGCCGATCATCCGGCGCGCAGGTGTCC
>JAWXAX010000137.1 GCA_034439735.1 Rhodothermales bacterium
CCGGTCGTGAGGAGCAGATGATCGAACTTGTTCGACACCGCCATTAGCGTGACGCCGCGGGTTCGTGCCTGGATGTTTTCCTCGGCGACGCCGGCGTCGGTGCCGGCGAAGATCCCCGAAAGCATCTCCTCGAACGCCTGGACGGCCGGCACGATGGGGATGCGGTGGAACGCGATGCCAAGCTGCGTGGCGAGGTCGGCCGAGTCGTCCACCGAGCCGGCGGAGGAGTACTTCGAGGGCATCGTGAGGCCCACCACGCGGTCCGCCCCGAGCGCGGCGACCGCCAGGGCGCAGGTGACGGCGGAATCGATGCCGCCGGAGAGCCCCAGCAGCGCCTTTGAAAAAGCACCGGTCTTGGCGACATAATCCCGGATGCCCAGCACCAGGGCATCGTGCAGATCGGCGATGCGATCTCGCTCCGGCTCGTGGAAGTCGGAGGCGGGCCCATCCAGGTCCCACACGAAGAGATCTTCCTCGAACGAAGCGCAGCGATGAACGAGCCGGCCCCGCGCGTCGTGCACACGGCTGTCGCCGTCGAACACCAGCTCCGTGTTGGCGCCTACCTGATTGACGTAGATAAACGGTACGCCATGATCGCGGCCGTTGCCGGCGATAAGCCGATCGCGGACGGCGTGTTTGCCGGGATAAAACGGCGACGCGCTGATGTTGATGAATAACTCGGCGCCGGCGGCTGCCAGAGCGTCGATGGGATTGGCGTTGTAGAGGTAAAAGGGCGCCTCCTCCTCGTTATTCCACATGTCCTCGCAGACGTGTAGGCCAAGTTTCATGCTGCGCCACACAATGGGCTGGCACGAAAGCGCCGGCTCGAAGTATCGGTTCTCGTCGAATACGTCGTACGTGGGCAACAACGCCTTGTGTACTTCCGCGAGGATGTGGCCTTTTTCAAGCAAGAGCGCCGCGTTGAAGAGTCGCTTCCCTTTTGGCGATGGATTGCGGACGGGGGCGCCAACGATCAGGCCCATGCCGGCCGGCGCTTCGCGCGCGATCCAACGGACGGCTTGCTGGACGGATTCGATAAAAAACGGACGATCCAGTAGGTCCTGCGGCGGGTACCCGCAGACGCACAATTCCGGGAAGATCGCCAGGTCCGCCCCCTGAGCGGCGGCCCGCTGCGCGAAGTCCACGATACGCCGGCTGTTGCCGGTCAGGTCGCCGACGGTGGGGTTGATCTGGGCGAGGGCTATCTTCATGATGGCTCCTGATGAGGCATCGCTCGAAACGAGTTGCGTTCTGGGTTTTAACGGCAGTGGGACCCTCGCTAGAAACGAACGTTCCTTTTTGCGAAGGGCATCTACCCGCATACGCGGCTGAGGTCCCCGGGCCAAAATCGCCCGCGAACGAGACGCTCGCATCTTGACACTGATCGGGGCAATCCGTTGCTTGCGCTACACGTTCACCTCAGCCTGGTTTCTGGTTATGAAAACTACCCCGTTCACCCGTCGCGAATTCGTAAAAACAGCCGCCGCCGCGGGCTTCGCCGCCACCATTTTGCCCCGCCATGTTCTCGGTAGAGGGTTTAAGGCGCCGAGTGATACCCTCAACGTCGCCGGCGTGGGGGTCGGCGGGATGGGCGCCAGCAATATGAATGCGCTCACGAGCGAAAATATCGTGGCGATATGTGATGTGGATTTCGACTTCGTCCACGGCGCGCTGTACGAAAATGGTAAAGTCCGCGAAGGCAGAGAAGCCCTCGCGCAGGCATTTGAAAAGGCACGGCGCTACGAGGACTTCCGCGAGATGCTCGACCAGCAGAAGGACATCGACGCCGTCGTTATCGCCACACCGGACCACACGCACGCCGTGGCCGCTGCCATGGCCATGCGCATGGGCAAACACGTGTACGTCCAGAAACCCCTCACCTGGTCGGTTCACGAAGCGCGGGTGCTCGGTCAGCTGGCAAAAGAGACCGGCGTTGTCACCCAGATGGGCAACCAGGGCCACTCGACCGAGTCCGCCCGCCGCGTCAACGAATACATCCACGCAGACGCCATCGGACCGGTGCGCGAGGTACACATCTGGACAAACCGGCCCGTGTGGCCGCAGGGCGTCCCGCGTCCGAAAAAGGCTTCCATCGGGAAAGATACAGGATGGGGCATGGATGAGGCACAGCAACGGATCTCCTACGGATTCCACGGACGCAAAGCGCCTCGTATTCCGAAAAGCCTCAACTGGGACCTCTTCCTCGGGCCGGCGCCCGCCGTCCCGTACCATCCCATCTACCAGCCCTTTACCTGGCGCGGCTGGCTGGATTACGGCACCGGCGCCCTGGGCGACATGGGCGCTCACCTGATGGACCATCCGTTCTGGGCCCTGGGCCTGAATGCGCCGGCCACCATCGAGGCCACCTCTACCCCCTGGGGCGCGGACAACCTCAGCCCCTGGGGCGGACCGCAGCGCGACGTGGCCTCGTTCCCGCTGTCGATGCTGGTCCACTACCACTTCCCGGCAAGTGGCATGAAGCCGGCCGTCAACATGCACTGGTACGATGGCGGCCTCATGCCGGCCCGGCCGGTCGGCATTCCGGACGATGTGCTGCTGCCACGCGATGGCGGGGTGATCTATGTGGGCGATAAGGGTACGCTCATGCACAAGGACCACGGGATCGATGCGCGCCTGTTCCCCGACCACGTGATGGAAAAATACAAGGACACGCCGAAGACGTTTGAACGGGTGGAGACGACCCATGAGATGAATTGGGCCAATGCCTGTAAAGGCATCGGAAAGGCGGTCTCTCCGTTTGAATACGCGAGCCCGCTCACGGAAACGATGCTCCTGGGTATTGTTGCGCTGCGCGCCGGCCAGGGCGTCAAGATCCACTGGGACGCTAAAAAGGGCGAAATTACGAATCACGCGGACGCCAACGAGCTCTTGCACCGCCCGTACCGGGAAGGCTACACGCTGTAGCGAAGGTAAAAGGTAAAAGGTAAAAGGTAAAACAGGGGCACGTTGGGCTCTTTCCTGTTTCCTGCAAAAAACCGCAAGGGGCCGCGCCATCGAAATGGCCGGCCCCTCGTTGCGGTGTGGGTCTACTCGTGGGTCACTATCGGAAACGGAGTCGTCTGGGTCCCCACGGCCGGGCGATTGTCCGGGCTGTGGGGATTTTCCCTACGGGATCTCTAAACGTAGCTCCGGATTGTTGGTTGCCGACGGGGTGATTTTTTTATTCCACGAATCGCACGCCTTTCACTATCTCGCGATACCGATCCCGGTTGTGCTCGAAAAGCAACGCGGAGCCGGAGATGACGATGGTGTAGCACTGGTCGTCGTCGGCGCTGTAATAGGCCTGGGTGCGGGTATTGACGGGCGCCGAGACGTGCGAATGGGTTGGGCTCGGGTTTCGGACGGCTCATTTCTCGAGGCTGGTTGCATCTGGTATCGGTCGATGGGATCTTGTATGCTCTTGCGATCCCATGTATTGGAGACACGATGTATCGTGTCTTTACGGACCTTTAGGTTAGGTTGAGGATGCGAATCACCGTTCTACTCGTTTTTATAGCCGTGGGCCTGCTTGCAGTTTCTTGCACCCCGCCTCCTCGATCGACGACCACGCCGGCCGTTGCCACGGGCCCCGGCGTGATCGCGCCGGAGGACACCCTCACACCCGGTCCCGCGGTCGTTCAGGCCTCGGTCGATGAGCAGCTTTCGCGTTTCCTGCTGCAGCCGGGGTATCGCCTCGAAGCGGTGCTCACCGAGCCGGCCATCAAGGAGCCGGCGGCCATCGCGTTCGACGGCAACGGCCGGCTCTTTGTCCTCGAACTCCGCGGCTATATGCAGGACGCTGACGCCACCGGCGAGTTGGACCCCGTCGGCATGATCTCGATGCACGAGGATGCCGATAACGACGGGGTCTACGAAATCCACCACGTGTTTGTGGACAGCCTGGTCTTCCCCCGGTTCGTGATGCCTTTTGGGCCGCACAGCATCCTCACGATGGAGTCCAACGAAAACGAGGTTTACCGCTTCACCGACACGGACCGCGACGGGCGGGCGGACAAAAAGGAGCTGTTCACGACCAACTACGGCCGCTCCGGCAACGTCGAGCACCAGCAGGCCTTCCTCTATACAGGGATGGATAACTGGATGTACAGCACCTACAACGCGTTTCGCATCCGGTGGACGCCGGCCGGCATCCTCCGCGAACCCACCGGCTCCAACCGCGCCCAGTGGGGCGTCACACAGGATAACGAGGGCAAGATCTGGTTCCAGGGCGGTGCGAGCGGGTTGCCGTCCTATTTCCAGTTTCCCATCCATTACGGCAATTACGATGTCGACGAGCCGTACGCCGAAGGGTTCGGTGTGCCGTATGGGGTTACGGGATTTGGTGACTACCAGCCCGGGCCCCAGGCATCGCGGCCAGACGGCACGCTGAACGAGGTGACGGGCTCCGCCGGCAACGATGTCTTCCGCGGCCACCGGCTGCCGGCCGACCTCGTGGGCCACTATCTCTATGGCGAACCCGTCGGCCGCATCGTGCGCCGCGTCGAACCGGTCGTCACCGAGGGGCTTACCCAACTGCACAACGTCTATCAAGCGGATTCGTCGGAGTTTATCCGTTCTACAGACCCTCTCTTCCGGCCGGTCGACCTCGCCACGGCGCCGGACGGCACGCTCTACATCACCGACATGTACCGGGGCATCATCCAGGAAGGCAACTGGACCCGGCCCGGCAGCTTCCTACGCTACAAGATAGAGCAGTACGCGATGGATGAAGCCATCGGTCACGGGCGGATCTGGCGACTGACGCATGCGAGTACGCCGCGGGACACGACGCGACCCCGGATGCTCGACGAGACGCCGGCGCAGCTCGTCCGCCACCTCGCCCACCCCAATGGCTGGTGGCGAGACACAGCGCAGCAGCTGCTCGTCCTCCAGCAGGATGCCTCCGTGGCGCCGGCGCTGCTGGAACTCGTCCGCCAGCGCGAAAACCGCCTCGCTCGTTTCCACGCGCTCTGGACGCTCGAAGGCCTGGGTACGCTCGACAGCGACATTGTTGGAGAATTGCTGCAAGATCGAGACCCGGCCATGCGCGTCCAGGCCCTCCGCGCCAGTGAAACACTATACAAAGCCGGCGCGGCGGCGTTGGCGTCCGACTACGGCCTCCTCGCCCGTGACTCCGATCCGAATGTGGCCATCCAGGCGATGCTCACGATGGACGTTCTCGGGGCGCCGGACGCGGAAGCCGCCGTCCGCCAGGCCATCGGAGCCTCCACTGCCGCCGGCATCCGGTTTGTCGCTGAAGAAATCCTCGACAAACCCGCTACCCCCTGGCCCCACTACACGGGCAACGCAAGCCGGCTGACCGACGCTCAGAAGGACCAGCTCACGCACGGCGCGGCGATCTACGGAGAACTCTGCGCCCAGTGCCACGGCGACGCCGGCCGCGGCACGCCCTTCGGCGGCAGCGGGCAGACACTCGCGCCGGTGCTCGCCGCCGCGCCCCGCCTTCAGGGACATCCCGAATACCTCATCAAAACCCTGCTTTATGGGCAGACGGGACCCATCGAGGGCGTTTCGTATCCCGGCGACCTGATGGTGGCGATGGGCGAAAACGACGATGCCTGGGTTGCCGCCGTCGCGTCGTACGTGAACGCCAGCTTCTCGAACAAAGGCGCCTGGGTGATGCCGGAGGATGTGGCCCGCATTCGCGACACCAACGCCGGCCGGACGGCTCCCTGGCGGCACGACGAACTCGTGGCCTCGCTGCCGGCGTTGATTGATCCCGAACAGCTCGTGGCGACCGCCAGCCACAATCCCGTCGGTGCGGCCGGCGCGTTTAACTTCGCCGGCTGGTCCAGCGCCGCACCCCAGGAGCCGGGCATGTGGTTCCAGCTCGAACTCCCGGAGCCGACCGCCGTCACCGAGATCCGATTCGTATCCGGCCGGCAGAACTTCGGCCCCCCGCCCGAGGCACCGCCCCCGCAGTTCACCTCGCCGCGTGGCTACGAAGTGAGGGTGTCGATGGATGGATCGACGTGGACAGAACCCGTGGCGTACGGGGGGACAGACGCGTGGGAGGGTGCGATCGTGTTCGAGCCGGTGGAGGCGCGGTTCATCCGCATCACCCAGGTGGCCGCCCTGCCCGAGCCAAGGCCGGCGTGGACGATGCAGGAGGTTAAGGTGTATGGGAGGTGAACGAGGAAGCTCACGCGGCATCCAGTGAGCCAGTCGTACGGTTGGATCTTTGCCAGGACGGCTACATCTTCTCGTGATTCCACTCCGCGTCTCTGCGGGAGCGTTATTTCTCCATTCGGTCAAGGGATGGGGATATTCCCGCGGAGGCGCGGCGTATCTTTTTGCACATTGCTCGACATTAACGCTTTCGATCACTAGCACAAATTAAGCATTGAGCATATTTGAGAGATTTAAGAACGTCAACGAGAAGGAAATCAGGTAAAGCGACCGTGACAGGTTTCTGGTAAGTGACGCGTCATCTGGTATCGAAAGTAGGTTAGCCATTTGCCACGAACATGATCGCTAGATGAAATGTGCTGCGGCGTCAAATCGCGTTCAGCCAGGGCGCCGCGCCACAAAAAACGCGTAGGCGTAGAAGTCGCCGTAGCGCCGGTGGTTTTCGGGTTCGGCGGCGAGCTGGTCGAGGGTGGCCTTGGCCGTCCAGGTTGCCGGCTTAGGGGACGCGAAACGTGGCGATCCTGGCTTCCATGGGTGCCTGGAAATCGTCCCACCACGCCTCATCGGGCAGTTCGGCGATCGCTGCCTGGAGCCGTTCGATGCCGGGCGCATGGCTGTCGATGGCGAGGATGGAGCCCGGACTGAGGTCGGCGAGGTGGAGGGTTTGTCCGCCGGAGCCGCACCCGAGGTCGAGGATGGATGGGGATGCCGGCAGCTCGCGGCATAGCCCCAGGGCCTTCTCTGCACTCACTCGGTTGCCGGGGCCCTGGCGAGGCAGGGATTCGAAGACGTCGAAGAGGGAGGCGAGCAGTAGAACGATAACGGGTGACTTCATGGAGGATGGGAAGGGGCGCATGCAGGGAAATGTCATCGGATGCGCCAAGATAACCGCGCAGCAGGAGGCGGCAACATGGCTCCGGCGAGAGGATGGCTTGCCGCCCGCCGCCACCCTGCCTCCATCATTTCGTAGGTCACCTGGCCAAAGAGGAGGGCATGGGCCTGAGCGATGTTCTCGGCTGCGTGACGATGCAGGTCTTCGTTCGAGGCGAATGCACGATGATCACAGCACCGTCCAATGTGACGTTGATGGAATACCGAAAGGGTCGCATTTACGTCAGCGGAAGCGCCGCGTACCATCGAACTACTTCCTTCCAGGTCTCCGAGCTCGTCATGCCGAACAGCGCCGGCACGTGCGCGAGCACGAAGACGATGAGCATCGTCCTGAACACCCAGTGCGGCGCTCTCCGTCTCCATTCGTAGGCGACCAGCGCGACGAGCACGAGATCGGTGACACCGAAGGTGACCCACTGATAGTTGAACGACGGCTGCGGCCCGATCCAGAACATGAGCCGGATCATCACCGGATCGATGAGCGTCAGGGCGGTGCCAATCATGAAGCGCGCATGTAGCTCCCTGCGCCGCCGGTAGTAAATCGCGGTCGTGTAGCAGAGCGCGAACACCATCGCGAGCGACAGCTGGAGATAGAGGACGTACTCCTGGATCTCGTACCGCGCCCCCGTGAGGCCCTGCAGCCGGCTGTTCGCGAGGAGGAGTATGCTCACGATCACCGCGGGTGCGATGACGTACGAGGTCTTCCCGACCGAGCGGTGGAGCGCCAGTCGTCGCGTGCGGATCAGCCATGGCTGCACGATGAGGAGCACCATCCACACGGTTGCCGTGAAAGCGTGCACGTGTGTGTACGTGCTCACCTTCTCCGACGCGGGAGACAGATAGCTCGGCCAGAATGCGACCAGCGCAAGGGCGAGAAAGCCGGCAAACCAGTACGCGCTTTGGTTGAAGTCGATCGGACGCGGTGATGCTGATGTAGCCATCGAGACCTCCAGTCTCACGGGATTTGTCGGCCAGCCTCCTCAACGGAGCGGAGTGTCTGCTTCAGACCTGTAAGCATCAACGAGGGTTGTTGACCGCATAACGATGGCGGTTGACCCGCGGAGACCCGCTAGAATAGCCGCTCGAGCTGGCAGTATGCCGATACGGGTCTTCGTTGGGTCCAACCGCGTGTTAGCCGCGTCTCGGACGCGGTACCAGAGTGGAGGATTGCTCCCGCCCTCACAGGGTCGGCGAGGATTGGTTCAAGTGCGGGGTACATCTATCGATTTTCTCCCGGTCGGCGATACCTAATCGATGAGGCCTTTTCCAGAGCTTCAAGTGTCTCCTCGACGGTCAGCAAGGCAGTCGTTTGCATGGAGCTCAACGCTCCGCCGGCGTTGATCGCGAGCACCGTGGCTGCCATCGAAACGTTGTCGGGAGCCTCCCACAAGTTGTACCCGTCATGCTCGCCGAACGCATACCAGAAACCATGCAGCTTTCCGCCCACGGCTTCGATGTACTGCTTGGCTGCAGTCCGCCGGTCTTCGGGGTTTTCAATGAGCTTGGCCCAGGTTTCTGGGGTGTAACTGAACCGGGTCAGGTAGATCGGCATCGGTGTTCCTCCTTCGCTTTTATCCAGCCATGGGTCGACTGGTGATGGATCATATTGCCCGAGCATGCGCGTCGAGCGTTTGTCTTGCCAGATCGGTAGCCCGCCAGCGGCAAGGGCACTCATGAAGTCTCGACGACTAAGTCTGTTCATGAACGTCTCCCAATTGAGCGATTTCACATGCCGGAAGATCGGACTGCATCGCGCGGCTAACTAACAATATTCTGTCATCGTCAAAATAACATAACCAGGATTTCAAATGCAACGACCTGAAAATAAAACGGTTACGGCGAGGGTATGTTTGTTATCGAACAACTGTCTAGATAAGAGGAATAGGGCCTCCATCTTATCACCATCCCGGGAGCCTTCGCCTCCTCGATCCCCATGGAGCACCGCTACACCCCGCAACCCCAATTGCTTACCCGGCTCCATGAAATCTGCCGGCTCCGCCAC
>JAWXAX010000138.1 GCA_034439735.1 Rhodothermales bacterium
GCCTGGTGGAAGCGGTTGAAGATGTGAGGCAGCTCCGAGGCCGGGATGCCCTCGCCGGTGTCGCGGACGGTGATCCGGACGGTGCCCGTCACGGCTTCCACCGCCACGCGGATCTTGCCGCCGGCGGCGGTGAATTTAAAGGCGTTCGAGAGCAGGTTGTAGACGATCTTCTCGAGCTTGTCCCGGTCGAAGTACACCTCGATGCCCTCGGGACCGGCCTCGAGCAGGAGCGACTTGCCCTCCCGTTCGGCGCGGGAGGCGAAGGAGAGGGTGAGGGCGCGGAGGAAAGCGACGAGGTCGCCGGCGCGGGCCTCCAGGCGGAGGCCGCCGGCCTCGAGCCGGGCGAGGTCCAGCAGCTGGTTGATGAGCCGGTGGAGCCGGTCGGCCGCGCGGAGCATGGGGCCGAGCTGGTCCCGAAGGCGGGGGTTGAGCTCCCCGTACGCGCCGGCGAGGGCATCGCGGATGGGGCCGAGGAGGAGGGTGAGGGGCGTGCGGAATTCGTGGGAGAGGTTGACGAAGAAACGGGTTTGGAGGGAAGCAGTCGCTTCTGTCCGCGTTCGCTCGATGGCAGTTTTTTCGAGTACCGCGGCCATTGCCATAAAACAGCTGGCAACAACAAAAGCACTAGAAATTGCATGACCTACAATGGCATAGGGCTCATTAAGGCGTAAAATGGGGAAGGTAAGGACATGGATAATCTGCAAAACGCTAATTAAGCAAAGAACTGAACCCGCGTATGAGAGCTCACTTCTCTTTGTCCTATAAATGATAATCAACGTTTCTCCTGCTGGATAAATAGATCCAAAAACAACGGGATATGCCACAATCCAGAAAGGGTTATCATACAACAATAGCAGGATCGAAACAGTCGTTCCAACGAAGAATATTGCAAGATATCTCCCTAGTCTCACATCGATCCACACCAGGTCTCGCAGAACATATACGAGGGCAACAATGGGCAGAAAAGCAGGCGCGATGGAGAACGCGATAAGATCACTACCTCCGAGATTCATGACGGCCTGTGCGACCAAACAAAACAAAAAGGCGGCTAAAAAAACCACCAGATGACCGTTAACACGACTCGGATCATGTCGATATAACCCAACGGCAATAAGCAAATAACAAACGACAAAAACACCAATAGCAATAAACGTATTGATAAGATAAATTGATGTATCCATCGGCGACCAAGAATATGGGGCAGACCAGATCATTGCTCGAAAGCTCCAGGCTGGCCGCCAATTTTCCCCTTCCCCACACGTGACCACATCCACTAATAAGCACTCTATCCATACTAAATCAATCCCGTAAATACGTGATCGTGCCCTTCTATCAGAGCTCGCTCGTGTCAATCGTGCATCACCAAAAAGCCCTCGAAACCGAGGTCTCGAGGGCTTCCATGGGCTTGCAGTAAAAAGGGAGGCTCAGGGGACGTGGACCGCCAGCTGCGGGTCGAAACATTGGACGCCACCATTGGCTTCCCCGTAATCGATGGCGTTGGCGCCCTCGGAGCAGCTACCCAGTAGCGTGTGGAGCTGCTCATACAGCACATCCGGATCGTTGGAGGCGAGTCCGTGGTACTTGATGATCAGGTGAAATTCGCCGCCGAGCGTGTTCACCAGTCCGGTTCCCGGCCAGGCGATCTGATCGACGTCCGTCGGGAAATACCCTTTGGGAATACGGGCCTTGAAATACCCGTTCCCGGAGGCATCCACCACATTGCCGGCGCTCCAAAACGCGGACGCATCCACGATGGCGGTCCGGACGAACAGATCTTCTTCCCCACAGGGGCTCGTTAAACATTCCTCCGGCTTGTTAAACACGATGAACCAGACCGTGTAGGCGCCCCGGGGCAATCCGCCCGTCTGGATGGTGTATTCGACGAAGTCGGCCGTCCGCACCAACTTCGAGATACTCCCGTCCGTGGGCGGGAAGAACACCCCGACATCCAGCACGCCCCCGCCGACCGACCCGGACGCCTGGAAGGGAATTACGGGGGTTGAGCTGACGATTCGGCTTGCCGAAGCCGGCGACTCGGGGGGCGTTACTTCGGCCGTGTCACAGGCGCCGACGAAAAACGCGATGCACAAGACTACGGCAAAGGATAGGGTTTTCATGATGTGTACCTCTTTGAGTTAATGGACACTGAGAACGACAGCCTGTAAGTAGCATTGATGCCAGGCTGAACCTCGGGATTCCTGTATCGGTAGCATGGGACATCAGCGGGGATACTAGCGTCATGACGCATTCGCGCCGGTTGTTTGTCCTATCCCAATCACACGGATAGGCCCTCCTTCACCCGCCAAACGCTGCCACCTGCGGGTTGAAGCATTCCGGCCCGAAACCGACGTCCACTCCGTTTGCCCCTTCGAGGCACTCTGCGCCAAAGGTATGGGTCTGTTCGTACTGAACAGCCGGATCGTCGGACGCCGGCCCATGGTAACGGAGCACCACTTGAACCTCGGCCTGGTCCGGATACACCAGCCCGGAGCCCAGGATCAGCTGCAACCCGGGTGCGCCCAGGTCATCCCCCACAGCCGTCTTCGCCGTGAACGACCAGATCTGGCCCGCCTCCACCACGGCCCCGCCCAGGTAATACACCGACGCCATGGTCTCGGGGTTGAAGTAGTCGTCGGTCGCGCCTCCACAGCGGCTGTTAGCCACCTCAGGCGTTACGGCAGCCAGACAGACGTCCGGGTTGTTAAACAGCGACCACCAGGCCGTGTACGCGCCGGCCGGCAGACCGTCGGTGCTGAAGCTGACCTCGACGGAGTTGTCATGGCGGACCAGCGTCGCCTTCGCGGCGCGTGTCGCCGGAAACAGATCTCCGGGCGACAATACCCCGCCGCCAATGTCCCCGGCCGCCATCCAGGGGTACACGCGCGACGCCTCAACGCCGCCGTGTCGACTGGCGGCGGCCGCCTGGGGGGTATCGCTCATCGAATCGGTGCCGGCCGTGTCACAGGCCAGACTCATCACACTCAGTACCAGAAGGGCATACCAGCCCTGCATCATACTTTTTTTCATACGACCACCTTTCTGTATTTCGCCATTGTACAGAGGATGCGCACACGGCGGCACGACCAGAACGGGGAATAGACGCCTGCCGATCACGCGGGAATTGACGCCTCAGGATAACCGATCTGGACAGTGACAAATCGGACAAGATGGGGGTATAAATGGGTCATGCGCAGAAGGGTCGAAATACACCTCTAGCGATTCGCTGGTTGTCTATCTAACCCCCTAAAACCCAAAAACCCCCAGCGACACAGGGTCACGGGGGTTGTCCGGGGCTTGCAGTAAACAGGGGGGCTCAGGGCACGTGCGTCGTGTATTGCGGATCGAAGCATTGGACGTTGAAAACGACGCCAGGGAACGGTTCGCCCAGATCCACGGCGTTGGCGCCTTCGTAGCAGCTACCCAGTAGCGTGTGCGTTTGATCGTAGAACACAACCGGATCACTCGACGGCAGGCCGTGATATTTGACGACGAAGCTTATCTCAGAACTCATCGTATTCTGAAGCCCCTCACCCGGCCATCCGATCTGATCGGGATCGGTCGGATAATACCCCTTTGGTACGCGCGCTTTGAAATAGCCGTGACCGTCGACTTCGACAACCCCTCCCGTCACCCAGAATGCGGAGGCGCCTGTTTCCGCGGAGCGTACATAGAGATCCAATTCAGGGCACGGACTGCCGGTACACTTTTCGGGTCTGTTCACCGAGAACATCCAGATTGTGTAAGCGCCCGGAGGCAGCCCGGTCGTATTGATGGTAAACTCGACGAAGTCCTTCGTGCGGATGACCTTGGATTCGCTCTCGCTCGTGGGAACGAAGAACGTACCAGGCACCAGCACGCCTCCGCCAACGTCGCCGGCAGGAAAACCAACAAGCATTTCAGTACTGCTGACCTTGCGTTTGCCGGCCATTGAGGCATCGGATTCGGGGGCCGTTTCCAGGGACGCCGTGTCGCACGCGGCCAGCATGAGTCCCGCTACCAGCAGACTCGCAAAAGACAATTTCATAGGACTACCTCCAGATGTGACGTTTGGTACAGGGGACAGGCGATTTGCCACATCGAACGTAGCCAAACCACACCGCGGTAATTCGGACATACTGGTGGCGGATCTGGCGCCGGCCGAAATGAGCCCAGTTTCTGTCCGATTTATCCACCCCCATTCCCCATCACGCCCCACTCAAGCCATCAGCCCGCTGACAACCTTCCCATGTACGTCGGTCAGCCGGTAGTACCGCCCCTGGTGCTTAAACGTGAGCCGCTCATGATCAATGCCTAACAGGTGCAGCATGGTGGCGTTGAGGTCGTGCACATGCACGGGGTCCCGCACGATGTTGTAGCTGAAGTCGTCGGTCTCGCCGTACGTAAACCCGGGCTTGACGCCGCCGCCGGCCATCCATAGTGTGAAGCAGCGGGGATGGTGGTCGCGCCCGTAGTTGTCGGGGGTGAGCGAGCCCTGGCTATAGATCGTCCGCCCGAACTCACCGCCCCAGATGACGAGCGTGTCGTCGAGTAAACCCCGGCGCTTGAGGTCGGTCACGAGGGCCGCGCTCGCCTGGTCGGTGTCCTGCGCCTGGAGCGAGATCTCGCGGGGCAGATCGGAATGCTGGTCCCACCCGAGGTGATACAGCTGGACGAACCGCACGCCGCGCTCGGCCAGCCGGCGCGCGAGGATGCAGTTCGCCGCATAGGTGCCGGGCCGGCGGGAGTCCGGGCCGTATAGCTCGAAGATGGAGTCGGGCTCGTCGGAGAGGTCCATCGCCTCGGGCACGGAGGTCTGCATCCGGTACGCCATCTCGTACTGGGCGATTCGGGAATGCACCTCCGGATCGCCGAAGGTCTCGGCGCGCAGGGTGTTCAGCTCGGTCAGGTAATCCAGCGCCCGCCGGCGGTCCTTGTCCCCGATGCCGGGCGGATTGTCCAGGTACAACACGGGCTGGCTGCCGGAGCGGAACTGGACGCCCTGGTGCATCGACGCGAGAAAGCCGGAGCCCCAGAGCCGCGAATAGATCGGCTGTGGCCGCTGCAATCCGCGGGACAGCAGCACAGAGAACGTAGGCAGGTTCTCGTTCTCACTCCCCAATCCGTAACTGAGCCAGGCCCCCATGCTGGGCCGGCCAGGCTGCTGCGAGCCGGTCTGAAAAAAGGTGATGGCGGGATCGTGGTTGATGGCCTCGGTGTGCATCGACTTCACGAAGCACAACTCGTCGACGATCTTCGCCGTGTGCGGCATCAACTCGCTCACCCACGCCCCGCTCTGGCCGTGTTGCGCGAAGTCGAAGTACGAGCGCGCCATCGGGAAGGTGCTCTGGCCGGCGGTCATCCCGGTCAGCCGCTGCCCGTTCCGCACGGAATCCGGCAGCTCTTGCCCGTGTAACTCGGCGATGCGCGGCTTGTAGTCGAACAGATCCATCTGCGACGGCCCGCCGCTCTGGAACAGGTAGATCACGCGCTTTGCGCGCGGCGCCAGATGGCCGGCCTGCAACAACCCGCCGGCCGACGGCCCCGCCGCGCCCGGGTTCGGCCCGATGCTGCACCCCGGCAACAGGGACGCCAGCGCTGCCCCACCGATGCCGAGGCTAAGGGTGGATAGGAAGTGCCGGCGGTTCGTGCACAGCGCGGCCTCGTGTTCGGGCCCGGAATAGATCAAGGGTTTGTCTGGATTCATGACCGCATCTTCGCTTCGTCCATGTTCAAGATCGTACTCACCACCACCGTCATCGCCGCGAGGTCGATGGGATCGGCCGCCGGATCGACGCCGTACGCCCCGACGCCCAGCAACGCCTCGGCCTCGGCCGGCGCCGCGGCGAACCGGGCCCGCTCCTCCTCGAATAACTGGCTCAAAATCGCCCGCTCGCGGTTGTCCGGCTCCCGCGATGTCGCCATCCGAAACGCCGTCGCGATGGCGTCGTCCCCGCGCAGTAGGCGCGTGGCGAGCACCCGCGAGGCCTCGATGTACTGGGGGTCGTTCAGCAGCACGAGTGATTGCAGCGGGGTGCTGGTCGATTGCCGCTTGACGACGCAGACGGCCCGCTCCGCGGCGTCAAACGTGAGCATCGCCGGCGGTGGAATCGTCCGCTTCCAGTACGAATACACACTGCGCCGGTACAAGTCGTCGCCGGTGCTCGGGCGGTATTTGTTTTCGCCGATCTGGTTTGCCATCTCCTTCCAGATCTCCCCGGGCTGGTACGGCTTCACCCACCATCCCCCGATCTCGGGATTCAGCAACCCGCTGATAGCCAGGGCGTTGTCGCGCACCATCTCGGCCGTCAGCCGTTGCGAAGGACCTCGGGCGAGCAGGATATTCTGTGGATCTCGGGCCAATTTTTCGGGGGAGATGCGGGCCTCCTGCCGATACGTGGCCGACAGCGCAATCTTGCGGATGAGGGCTTTGATGTCCCATCCACTTTCTTGCACCCAAACGGACAGTGCGTCCAGCAGCTCGGGGTGCGACGGCAGCGCGCCCTGGCTCCCGAAGTCTTCCTGCGTGGCGACTATCCCCCGCCCAAACAACAGCCCCCAGACGCGATTCACGAGCACACGCGACGTCAACGGGTGCTCGGGATGGGTCATCCATCGGGCGAGCCCGTGGCGGTTGCGTGGGTAGTCATCGGGAAACGGGAGGATGGCTGCCGGTGTGCCAGGCTCCACCCGGGTGGTCGGAGCGTCGTAGGCGCCGCGCGCGAGGATGTGGGTCGGCCGGGGCTCGGCCATCTCTTCCATCACCATCACCAACGGAATCTCGATGGGAATCCGCCGTAGGCTGTCGAGTACAACCTGCCATCCGAGGTACTCGGCGTCCTCGTGGAGCAGGTAGTGGGTGTAGAGATCGTTTCTGAACCCGGCCGGTGGCGTAGCTTCCGACACCCTGGCGAGCGGCCGGCCGCCGGCGAGCTGCGCCACTTCAAGGGGCGACAGCATGCGGCCATAGATCCGCACCTCGTCAATCGCGCCGCCATGAAACCCTTCGATCGCACCATTCGGCGTGTCACGAGTGTTCCAGTTGCCGATCAGCACCTCGTTCCCATTGAGGATGCTGAGGCGCTCGAGGTTGTCCGACTCCACCTTCACGGTCTGCGCTTCGCCGTCGATATACAACGCCACGCCGGCTGCCCGCCCCGAGCCGTCGTACGTCGCGAAGACGTGGGTCCATGCGCCCTCCGGAATCGGCGCGATTGTCACCACCTGCACCTCTTCTCCCCCGGCGTCGTGGATTAGGCTGGCGCGGAGCCGGCGGTCTTTCGTGAGGGTAAGCTGATAGCCGCCGCGTTTCTGCTCCTCGTTGCGCTTGACGATGAGGGCCGCGTCGCGGTCGCGCGCGCCTTCGTGGCGGATCCATGCGCCAAGAGAAAAGGCGCTGGCATGCTCGAAGTCCGCCGCATCCCCGATATCCAGGTAATTATGACCGTCGAACGCAAACGCCCGGCCGGCGTAGCCGTCGACGACTTCGGGCGGCGCGAGGACGTTGATGAGCCGGGTGTTGATGTACCCTGGATTCCCCTGGAGGGCCGGCGTGGCCTCGTGGGTCAGTTCATCGAGGGGGAGATGGACGACGAGGCCGGCATCCAGGCCCCGCATGAGATCCGCCTCGGCGAAACCGCGTTGCTCCCAACCGGCAAACGCCGGCGTGGGCGCCGCCTCGCGCGTGGCGACGAGAGCTTCCAGCCGTCCGATCCGGGCTCGGACGGAGTCCGCCAGGGCCTGGATGACGGGATCCTCGACCCGCATATTCGGCGCCGGCGCAAGGTCGAAGTAGTTGATCTGACCCCGCTCGTCGATCGTATTAAAAAACGCGAAAAGGCTGTAGTAGTCCTGCTGAGAAATCGGGTCGTACTTGTGGTCGTGGCAACGGGCACAATCCGCCGTGATGCCGAGAAATGTGGTGGCGACGGTGTGGGTGCGGTCGGCCACGTATTCGGTGATGTACTCCTCGTTCACCACGCCCCCTTCCTGGGTGATGCCGTGGTTGCGGTTGAAGCCGGTCGCGAGGCGTTCCTCGTAGCCGGCGTTGGGCAACAGGTCGCCGGCGAGCTGATGGGTGATGAAGTCGTCGTAGGGGAGGTTGGTATTAAAAGCGCGGACGACCCAGTCCCGCCAGGGCCACATCGTCCGGGGGCGGTCGTCCTGGTAGCCGTGGGAGTCGGCGTACCGGGCGGCGTCGAGCCACACGGAGGCCATGCGCTCGCCATAGGCCGGCGAGTTGAGCAAGCGATCGACCACACGCTCGTAGGCGTCCGGAGCGTCATCGGCCAGGAAAGCGTCGATTTCGGCGAGGGACGGCGGGAGGCCGGTCACGTCGAACGACACCCGGCGGAGCCACTCGGCGCGGGAGGCCGCCGGGGCAGGCGCGAGGCCTTCGCGCTCGAGGCCGGCGAGGACGAACCGGTCGATGGCGTCGCGCGGCCAGTCCGCCCGGCGAACGTCGGGGAGGGCCGGCATCGCGGGCGGCGTAAAGGCCCAGTGTTCTTTCCAGGCCGCTCCCTGCTCGATCCATTTTTCGAGGATGGCGATCTCGGTGGGGGTCAGTTCGAGCTTCGAGTCCTCCGGCGGCATCCGCTCCTCGGGGTCCTCGTGGTGGATGCGGCGTACGAGCTCGCTGGCGCCGGGGTCGCCCGGCACGATGGCGAACTGGTCCGTCGGCTGGCCGTCTTCATCGGTCAGCGCGGCGAGCGCGCCCTCGTGGGTATCGAGCCGGAGGCCGGCCTCGCGCGTGTTGGCGTCCGGCCCGTGGCACTTGAAGCAGCGGTCGGACAGGATGGGTTTGACGTGAAAGTTAAAATCGACCACCGCCGGCACGACGGCCGTCGCCTGGGTAGTGGATTCCGGTCCCGAGCAGCCGGCGAACGCAAACAGAGCAACGAGCGGAATAAGAAACGAGCTACGAGATAGCGGCATGCCGTGTCCACTCCAAAAGACGCAATGAGCCAGAAAACGCAATGAGCCAGAAAACGCGATGAGCCAGAAAACGCGATGAGGTAGTGGAGGAATATCGGCGATGGCCAGGGAAATGTCGAACCTCGCAGTGAAAAATTGCGGGATCGCCTGCCCGCGTGGCGGGTATGCCTTTCCCCGCCAGACGCCATCGCTATGACCCCCATCGCGCTTGCCCGCTACAACATTCTGTTCAGCCTCGGCATCCTGGGACTGAAATACGCGGCCTATGCGCTGACGGGGTCGGTGTCGCTGTACTCGGACGCGCTGGAGTCCATCGTCAACGTAGCCGCCGCGCTGATGGCGCTGTACGCCATCCAGGTCGCCGCGCAGCCGCCGGACCGCGAGCATCCGTTCGGGCACACCAAGGCCGAGTTCCTCTCGGCCGTCGCCGAGGGGGCCCTGATCCTGTTCGCCGCCGTCGAGATCGCCCGCGCCGCCGGCGCCCGCCTGTTGGCGCCCGTACCGCTCGAAGGGCTGACGGCAGGCCTCGCGCTTTCGTCGCTGGCCGGCGTGCTGACCGCCGCCTGGGCCGCATTCCTCATCCGCACGGGCCGAAAACGCCGCTCGCCGGCCCTCGTGGCCGACGGCAAGCACCTGTGGACGGATGTCGTGAGCACGGGCGGCGTGCTGGTCGGCATCCTCCTCGCCAATGCGACAGGTTGGTGGATCCTCGATCCCATCCTCGCCATGGCCGTCGCGATCAATGTCGTGATCGAGGGCCTCCGCCTCATGCGCGAGTCGATGGGCGGGCTCATGGACGAAAGCCTCCCGGACGCGCAAATGGACGACATCCAGCAGATCATCCGCACGTCCATGGACGGCGCCATCGAGGCCCACGCCCTCCGCTCGCGCACCGCCGGCCGGCACCGGTTCATCGAATTCCACCTCGTCGTCCCCGGGTCGATGTCCGTCGAAGCCTCCCACGCCATCTGCGACCGTCTCGAAACCGCCCTCGTCGCCGGCATCGCCGATTGCAGCGTCACGATCCACGTCGAGCCAGAAGGAAAGGCGAAACACCTGGGGCCCGTCGCGAGGCTCCGGGATTAGCGAGTCGTGAATAAGCGAGTAGCGAATAGCGATGGGGGTGATTCGTTGAGGGGGAGGGTATGTGGAGGCTTTAATTTACGTCTAGGTAGAGAAGAGCGGATGGCTTCCAGATTCAGCGAATATCCTGCATCTGTAGCTCCTCGCTACAGACCATTCACCAATGCCCAACATGATGACACCATCGAATGCAGAGCCGGCGGATGACGATCCCGATGCACCTTCGTCGATCCGCGCGGTTCAGATGGAGAACAGGCTCATTGTATTTGCGGTCCGTGTCTGTACGCTTTCGGAAAGCCTACCTCAGACATTTTCCGGGCGGCATGTCGCGAGTCAACTGTTCCGGGCCGGGACAGCGCCTGCGGCGCAGTATGCCGAGGCTCAGGGCGCTGAATCCCGCCCCGATTTCATCCACAAACTCAAAATCGCCGTCAAAGAACTGCGCGAAACGCAGGTCTGGCTCAAGTTCATCACCCAGATGAACTACCCGATCGACCCCAACCCCGAGCCCATACGCAAGGAGGCCGACGAACTGATTTCAATTCTGGTAAAAAGCATCCAGACCGCCCAACGCAATCACCACGCCCGCAAACCCTCCGCTAAACACCCCCCTCAATCCCC
>JAWXAX010000139.1 GCA_034439735.1 Rhodothermales bacterium
CGAGGCGATGCGAGCGGGGACGGCTCGGTGGATGCCATCGATTTGGTGCTGGGCATTGATTTCGTGCTGGATCGGGTCGCGCCTACGACCGCGCAATTGGCAAGTATGGACGTGTTTCCCTTCGCCGCTCCGGACGGCGCGCTGGACGTGCGCGACCTCACGGTCCTGGCGCAGTCGATCGTGCTGGGTGAGTGGCCAGACGGGGCCTTGCCGCCGCAGGAGGCCACTGCCGGCAAGCAGCTAGCCGCCGTTGCGGGCCTCTTTGAGATCGCCCCGGAGGCCATCCCGGGAGGTCTCCTTTTCCGTGCCGTACACGATGAGCCGGTGCGCGCCATCCAGCTGTCGTTCCACCTCGAGGAGGCCGATGCGCTTGTGGAGGTGATGATGGAAGAGGTGGCCCGCGGCGAAGCTTTCGCGCTGGTGCACCGCATCGAGGAGGCCGGCCTGGTGCGGGTGCTCATCTACCGGATCGACGGGGGATCGTTTGCGCCGGGTGCCTACCCGCTGCTCCGCGTGGCCAACGTATCGGCGGTGACGCCGTCGACCCTGAGGCACGGGCTGGCCGTCAGCCAGCGTCTGGAACGCATGCCAGTGCGGCTGCTGGCCTTTACGGCGACGGGGGTCGAGGAAGAGCTGCCGGGTGAAACCGTAGTCGGCGCGCCGTATCCCAACCCGTTTGTCGCGGGTGAACGCGGGTCGCTACGTATTCCGGTATATGTACCGGCTTCGGGCGCCTTGCGTGTTGCGATTTACGATGTGCTCGGACGCGAGGTCGCTCTTTTGCACGACGGCGCCGCAGCGGCCGGCGCGCACGAGGTCGAATGGACGGGGATCGAGCAGGGTGCGGCGCTGGCTCCGGGGCTGTATCTCATCCAGGCCAGAACGGACGGCCGGATGACGACGCGACCGTTGATCGTGCGATAATGAACTCAGCGCCAGGATGACCTAGAGAAACACACACGCCCCGCTCTGATTGAGCGACGTGTGCGCGGCTTCGAGGAGCTGGACGACTGTCAGCCCGTTGCGACCGTCCGAGTGCGGCGTAGCACCGGTGCGGACGCAGTCTACGAAGTGCTGGCATTCGAGGCGGAGCGGCTCCTGCATCGGGATTTTGGGGATGACGATGTCGCCCGTGCGATAGGCCATCGCTTCCGAATACGTCTCGTACGGGAGTTGCGGGTTGCCGGCCTGGATGGTGACGCCTTTGTCGAAGAGCCGGACCATCTCGGTGCTTTCGGTGTCATCAATCACCGCCATCTTCTGGCTGCCGACCACGGTCATACTGCGGATCTTGTGCGGGTCGAGCCAGCTCGTATGCAGGTGCGCCATCTTGCCGTTCTCAAAGAAGACGGTGGCGAAGGCGACATCTTCGACGCCGGCCTGGAGAAACGCCTGCCCCGTTGCCGACACGGCGACGGGGCGGGTGTCCAGGAACTGTAGGGCGATGGAGAGATCGTGTGGCGCCAGGCTTTCGAACGCGTTTTCTTGCTTGCGGACGATGCCGAGGTTGACGCGGACGCTATAGAGGTACCGCACGTCGCCGAGTTCGCCGCGCTTGATGAGGTCGCGTACGTAGTTGAACGCCGGGTGGTACATGAGCAGATGGCCCACCATGAGTCGGCGGTCGTTGGCTTCGGCAATTTGTACAAGAACTTCGGCTTGCTCGACGGTCTGAGCCAGAGGCTTCTCAACAAAGACGTGTTTGCCGGCCTCGAGCGCGCGCCGTGCAAAGTCGTAGTGCAACGGCGTCTGCACGGCGATGACGACGGCCTCTACCTCGGTATTCTCGAGGATGTCCTCGTAGCGTGTCGTGGCCTGGAGGAAGGGATTTTTCTTCCGAAAGGGGGCCAGCACCGCGTCGTCTGAATCGCAGAGCTGGATCACGCGAGCGTCAGGCAGGGCGTCGAAATTGCGGAATAGGTTCTTGCCCCAGTAGCCGATACCGACCTGGGCGAGAGCGACGGGAGTTGAGTTCACACGCTGAGGGGGATGGAGTACGTTTGGATTACCGGCGCATCGATCAGAAACGCGCGCACATGCTGGGCGATATAGGCCTGCTGGTCCGGCGTGAGTTCGGTATGCATTGGGAGCGAGATGACCTCATTGGCGGCTTGCACGGTATGCGTGAGGTCACCCCAGCGCGCGCGGCCGGCCTCGCGGAATACCGGTAACTCGTGCAAGGCTGTCGGGTAATAAATGGCGAACGGAATGCCGGCGCCCTTGAGGTGCTGAGCCAGCGTATCGCGCGTCCGGTACCCATCGGGACGGATACGCAGGGTGTACTGGTGATAGACGTGGGTGCGGTCCGGCGTCACGCCTGGCGTGACGATGCCCGGGCAGCCGGCGAACAGCGCGTCGTAGCGGGCCGCGGCGGCCTGGCGGGCGCGTGCGAAGCCGTCGAGATGCCGCAGCTTTACCCGCAGGATGGCGGCCTGCAGGGTATCAAGCCGGCTGTTGATGCCCACTACCTCGTTGTAGTATTTGCGCCGCGAGCCGTGGTTGGCGATCATCTGGACCCGCTCGAACAGCGCGGCGTCGTTTGTGAGCACCGCGCCGCCGTCGCCAAAGGCCCCGAGGTTTTTAGAGGGGAAGAAGGAGAGCGTGCCGAGGTCGCCCAGATACCCGACCGGCGAGCCGCGATACTGCGCGCCGATGGATTGCGCGTTGTCCTCGATTACCCGGAGCCCATGCTGGCGCGCAATGGCCAGGATCGGGTCCATGTCGGCCGGCTGGCCGAAGAGATGCACCGGGACGATGGCGCGAGTCCGTGGTGTGATCAGCGCCTCGATACCGGTGGGGTCGATGTTGAACGTCGCCGGGTCGATGTCGGCGAATACCGGCACGATACCCAGCAGCGCCGCGGCTTCGGCGGTGGCGATGAAGGTAAAGGCGGACGTGATGACCTCATCGCCGGGCTGGAGGTCCAGCGCCATCAGGGCGAGCTGGAGGGCGTCCGTCCCGTTTCCCACGCCGATGGCATGGGCGCCGCCGAGGTAGGCGGCGAGTTCGGTTTCGAAAAGAGAGACCGGCTTGCCTTTGATGAAATGCGTCGAGGAGAGGACCTCGGCGATGGCGGCATCTATTTCCTCCCGAATGGCGGCAAGTTGCCCACTCAGGTCGACCATCTGAATCTCGTTCATGGTGCTACATCCTTCCAGCCCTGGTTCTCGAGGAGTTGGTCGCCGGGTACATCCTTGAAGCGGCGCGCCGGCACGCCGGCAAAAACGCTGCGTGGCTCGGTGTCGTGTGTCGCGAGTCCGCCGGCGGCAACCAGCGAGTCGGGAGCAATCTCGATGCCGGGCAGAATCACAGCGCCCACGCCGACCCGTCCACCGCGGCGGATCGTGACGCCGGCGAAGTGCTTGAACCGCTCTTCGGACCGCCCCACGAAATTGTCGTTGCTGGTGAGTACGCCGGGTGCTACGAACACCCGGTCTTCAAGCGTAGAATAGGCCGTAAGGTACGCATTCGTCTCGAGTTTGCAGTAGCGCCCTACGGTGCATCGATTCTCGATCGCGACGCCTCGCCCGACGATCGTAAAATCACCTATGGTCACCTCTTCCCTGATGGTGGCGAGGTCGGCCACAAGCACGTTGGCGCCCACGGTGCAGCCGGCATACAACACCGTGTTGGCGCCGATCAGGCATCCGTCTCCCACCACAAGCGGCGGTTGGGCCGTAGCCTGTGTGACGGCGCTATTGAGGGAACGCATCGGTTGTTTGCCGAGGGTGGCGTGGTCGTCGATCCGTACGTTGTCGCCGATGGTCGTGCCATGGTGAATCACCACATGGTGACCGATCTGGCAGTTGCGGCCTATGCGGACGGAGTCGCCGATTACGCAATAGGCTCCAAGGGTAGTGCCGACCTGTATCATGGCCGACGCGGCGATCGAAAGAGACGGGCTTGTCGTCATGCCTGAGTCGCTGGCTGAGGTGAATGCGGGCGCGGGTGCGCGGGGGGGATGGGTCCGTGAATGGACCTTTGGAGTCGCCCAGGGGTCTATTTTGTCTCGGGGATCAGAAATGATGCCATTGCGCCTTGTAGGAGAAGCCCCCTTCGATTGTTCCATGGCCGGCCTGTGGCTAGTCATTGACAAAAGAGGCTGTGTAGTAGGCAATAGCAACAAAAAAAAACCGACGTGCGCCAACCCTTCAGGCGACCGTTAACATCGACATAGGCGTCTTACACGCCGAAAGCCGTTGCTATACGACATCGATTATGGAATCAACGGACCAATTTTCTGTCTGGTGTAACCGGATCAAAACATCAGATCGAAGAGCATTTGAAGACGTATTTCGTTCGACCCATGATGCGTTAATCCGTTACTGCATGACGTTCACCCGGAGCGCGCCAGCATCCATGGACATCGTCCAGGATGTTTTTGCCAAGCTGTGGGAAGTACGACATACCCTGGATCCAGATCGTTCACTCAAGGCTCTCCTTTACCGTATGGTGCGAAACCTGGCCTTTAATCATCACCGCGACGCCAAAAACCGAGAAGCCAAACACACCTCGATGTCCGAGTACGTCTCGGAATCCGTTGATCGTCCGGATGAGGTGGTAGGCTCGGAAATGTTGGAGACCCGGCTGCACGCGTGGATCGATGAGTTGCCGGATCGGCAACGCGAGGCATTGACGCTCAGCCGATTTGAAGGACTGAGCCACGAAGAAATCGCGGCGATGATGGAAATTTCGCCTCGAACGGTTAATAATCACCTGGTCAAAGCGCTCAAACACATTCGAGATCAGATTCGCGCTTATGAACCCAACCTGTTGAGTCATGAAGGCTGATCGAAAGCATCCCGCGCGGTTTCCGGAGGAACTGCGTCGACAAATCGTCGAAGAAGATCCAGGAGCCATTTCGGAGCTGGAGCACGTATGGCAGCTCCTTGAGGGAGCCACGCCGCACTATATGCATCAAGTGGCCGACGCCGATGAAACATGGCGTCGACTCAACGGCTCGTTATTCGGAGAGACGCCGGCCTCGGCGGCCCGACTCGATCGGGCCGCATCGCCTCCATCACGGGTTCGATTGCGCCATCGCTGGCTGGTGGGTGCAAGTGCGGGCGCAGCGGTTGTCTTGATGCTGCTAGCCTTTTATACGCTCGTGCCCGTGCGGCACTCTGCGCCGATGGGCGGAATTCTCGCCGTTACGCTGCCCGACGGCTCGCGCGTGGAGTTGAACGGAGGGACCAACCTTTCGTACGACCGGGGCCTGGGCGCCGGCCTGCTGAGTCGGTCCGACGTACGGCGCGTCCATCTGGAAGGGGAGGCGTTTTTCGATGTCGTGCAGGATGGACGCACGTTTACGGTCGAGACGTTTAACGCAACCGTTCAGGTGCTCGGAACGGAGTTCAACGTAAAAAGCTGGTCGACCAGCCCTTCGAACGACACGCGGGTCGCTGTGAAATCGGGCCATGTCCGCGTATCGCCGGGACATGTGGATCTGTTGGCGAATCAATCCGTTCGCATCTCAGCGGCCGACGAAGGACAGAGCATCCGCCAGGAGGACGATCTGGACCTTGTGCTCAACTGGCGTAAGCGCGGGTTTTCGGTGCTCGGCGAGCCATTGCTTGCGGCTTTTATGCAGATGGAGCGGCAATACGGAGTCGAGATCGACGTGAATACAACGCTGGATCCACAGATTCAGATTGTGTATTACCGAAACGAACCGAGCCTGGAGTTGCTTCTGGGGGATCTGAGCGCCGCGCATGGCCTGAAATTCAGGAAGACCTTACGAGGGTATGAAGTATACCGCTAACGGGTGTTTGCGCGGCGTTGTGGATCTTTTTATGGCCCTGTCATGCCTGGCGGCGGTCGGAGCGGCCGCCCCCGTACGGGCGCAACAGGTGGTTTCGGAGGCATATATCGTACAGGTCGACGAGGGCCGATACACGGTGAAGGCGCAGGGTGTGCCACTGGTGTATACCCTTCAGGAGTTGGTGACGGTGAGCCAACTCAGCCTGTTGTACGACCCCGCGCTCGTACGCGATCTCGATACGTTCTGCGTGGCGGAAGCTGTCGACGTGGAAGCCGTGCTGCGCTGTCTCCTCAAGCCGGCCCGGCTCGACTTCTACCGGCTGTCCTCTGGGACGTATGTGCTGCGCGAGGGGGTGCATGAGCGGCCCCTGTACGGCCAGCTCGCCGGCATGGTCGTCGATATCGATACCGGCGAGCCTCTGCCGTATGCCAGCGTCGTTCTGGCGGACGCAAAAACAGGCACGGCGACGAACGAAGCTGGCCTGTTTACCTTCAGCACACTGCTTCCCGGCCGGCATCTGATCACAGCCACCTACCTTGGCTACCAGGCCATGTCGGACAGCGTCTTCGTTCCGGCGGGGGGGGAGGCGCGTTCTTATTTCTACCTCAAGCCGAAAGCCATCGTCTCGGATCCGATCGTGATCAATGGCCTACAGCAGCGGCTACCGTCGCGAACGATAGGGTCCGGCGAGGCGAATGTGGCGTTGTTCGATGACGCCGGCGGTAATTTTGCGACCGACGTAACCCGCGCGATCAACCAGGTGCTCGGCGTCACGCTGCGGTCGCCTCTGGCGGATCTACACATCCAGGGCGGGGAGTCCAGTGAACATCAGATGCAATTGGACGGCGTACCGGTATTTAACCCCGTTGCGTTGGGTCGCTTCCTGGGTGCGTTTAGTCCTCTCTCTATCGGCCGGCTGACGGTTCAAAAAGCTGGCTTCGGCGCACGATACGGCAGCCAGCTCTCCGGGGTGGTCCAGGCGGAACATAGCCTGGTGGGGCGACGCGAGGAGCGCCTGACGGCGCTTAGCGATCCACTGAGTGTGAACGTCCGCGGGAACGGTACCCTGCGGCTGTCTCCGGTGGTTCAGGGTCCGTTGATGGTGGCGGTGCGAGGCGCCCTGTGGGATGTGTATCGTGCGGGATCCCTCAATCAGCTGATCCGCGACTGGAACGGGGTCGATCCCGCGCTCACCGCGCAGTTCTTGAGGCAACCCTACGGGGGCGCGGCGTATACTCCGCGAGAACAGACGCCGGAGATCGCCTTTTCCGATATCCATCTGGCCACCCGGCTTCAGACGGGGGTGTTCGGCCGGCTGTATGTCTCCGGCTATCGTGGCTCTAACACGCTGGCGACGGATCTGGTCGCTGACGTGCGTTCGACGCTCACACCGCCTGATCCCGCGCATCTATTGCTCACCCGCGACCGGTATGCGTGGGACAACAGCAACGGTCAAATCCGTTACGAGTGGGTTGGCGGCTCGCGTCTGCTGGCCAGCGTTCGGCTTCGCGGGAGCCGGCACACGATGTCGCACGACTATGGGCTGGTGGATGAGCGCGCGATCGGCGTCGCGGGTCTCGAGGCTCTGGAAGACAGCCTGAATGAAGGCGGGATAGCGCGGGATAGAAACGAGATTTCCGAGGTGGCGCTCGGGACCACGCTCGATTACAGCCTCTCATCCACCGACCATATCGAGGTCGGGTTCGAGGGCATCCACAGGACAAATGCCATTCGACTGAACACGCCGTTTTTTCAACAGACCGATGCGCTTGCCGAAAGCTGGTTGTGGGCGGGGTATGCGGAGCTTCGGCGCTCTCTCGGCATGAATCTACAGATGGATCTCGGGCTCCGCGCTTCGTATCTACCTCACCAGGCGACACCTTTTCTCGAGCCTCGGGCGGCATTAAGGTACGATCTGTCGGGATCTCAAGGGGCTGTCTACGCGGTTCGTGTGGCCGCCGGCCTGTACCGCCAGTTTGTAGCCGAGTTCGACCTCAGCAGTGTCGGCCCGACGGCGCTTGCGCCCTCGGTGCGGTTCTGGTACCCGGTGGATGAAACGTTGCCGTTGCCGAAGGCCTATCATCTCGCCGGAGAATTTTTATGGACGCCTTTTGATGCCTGGAACGTACGGATCGAAGCGTACCAGAAATGGCAGCCCGTGCTGCTCGCGGTAAACTATCCGACGCTGTTGGGGCTCGGTCCTCAGATTCCCGACGCCGCCCGTCACGCCCACTTCATCGAGCCCGCCAGCGGACGCGCTCATGGCGCCGGCGTCCGTATCGAGCGGGAGGGAGTGAGGGCCTGGCAGTCCGTGTCGTACAGTTACTCGGCTTCGTACCGCACGTACGCATCGCGCTTCGATGGCCGAGAAGTGACCTCTCCATGGAATGAACCACATCGCCTCACCATGGCGAGTGATTGGTACCTGACCTCCGCGCTGCTCGTACGCGCGCGGTGGCACGGCGTATGGGGGCGCGCCTGGGGCTTTCGCCGGGCCTATTATGACTGGTTGAATGCACACGCCGGTGCACGGGCGTTTCCTCCCTTCGACCTCTCACAGCCCGATGACGCCGATCACCGATTGCCGACATACGTGCAGTTGGATCTGGGGATGTCGTACGGCCAGGCGTTGGGAGGCGTCCATCTTCAAGTCAGCGTGGATGTGATCAACGCGCTCGATCGCCGTAATGTCGTTGATTGGAGCCTCAGCCAGGTGGGCGAGACGTACGAACGGATCGCCCGCACCATGCCGGGCTTGACACCGGTATTCACGATCAAGGTGAGTTACTGATCAGATCCGTCTGGCTCTTCATAGCAGAGTACGAGGCATTACATACAAAAAAGGCCCACTATCCGTTGAAGATAGCGGGCCTTTTGCAGATTAATGGCGTGCGTCTCTGGCGCTTAGTTCAGCGACTTGAGTTCCTCGATGTAGTGCTCGGCCAGCGGCTTGTAGCTACCAAAAGCCGCATTTTCGAAGGCGACGCGGGCTTCCGCATTGGAGCCGGCGTACATGAGCGATTCTCCCTGAACGAAGTAGATCTTCGCCTTGTCGCTCTTGCTTCCTTTGTGCAGATCGAGGGCCGTGTTGGCGGATTCGATGGCCTTGGGATAATCGCCCATCGCCTTAAACGATTCGGCGCGGTAGTAGTGGACATCGGCGTCGGCCTCGACATAGAGTTCCATCTCATCGAGCGCGTCCAGCGCTTTCTGTGCATCCGTGCGCGCGGGGTTGCCGTTGTTGCTACTCAGCGCCGAGGAGGCCGTGAAAATGTAGTACCCCCGAATGGTGGCTTCGGCCGCCTGCGCGGACTTCCGGTCATCCATCGCCATTACGCCCTGTAGCAGGGGGAGGGCTTCATCCATTCGGCCCATTTTCTCCATCGCTTTGGCCTTGCCGTAATGGTTGGGCACGTAACTGTTGTCGTGCTCAATACCCTTTTGGTGGTGCGTCAGCGACTCCTCGTATTTCTCTCCCTTGAAGGCCTGGATCCCGCGGGAGTTATCGAGCTGGGCGAGCACCTTGCTCGACTTTGTAACGACTTCGGTGTCGCCGGCGGCCTGCGCGAGCGGAAGGGTCGACTCGAACGCCGCATAGGCTTTGTCGTACTCCTTGGCTTTGGCCGCTTCCAAAGCCTCGTTGTACTTCATCTTATACTCCTGGCCTTCCTTTAGACGCGTTTCAGTATCCTGGCCAGCGGCGGGTGAGGCAGCCAGAAGGGCGACGAGGGTGGCGCATGCAAATAGTCGTGTGGTGTGCATCAGGGCACGATACGTCGGACTCATAGCCATGGAAACAAGGGTTTTAGGTGAAAAGGTGACCTTGATGTAATCATACGAATGGGAGTGCAAGGACCGGCCCAAACTGGCCGAGGCGCTACTCCATCGCGTGTTCGTGCGATCAACGGGCTGTTTCTGCGTCATTCAGAGGGAATTTAAACGCTAGCCTGCACCCGGTGACGATCGAACGAGCGTCAGAATATGTATACAAAAGGCTACAGATTCTGATCGTCATCGCCTACGCGATTACCGTACACGGGCCGGCATCCGGCCATCGCCAGGCAGCCCTTCATGGATTACGCGGCCCCAAGGTACGCCAGCCGCAGCATTGCATCAAGGCAGGCGTGATTCCCCGTGCACGAGACTTTCATTAAATGAAAGAAGACCGCCTCGGAATGTCCTGGGCGGTCTTCTATAGACCAATGGCCGATGGAATGGTTGCCGTCGGTATTAGTTGTTCTGCGTTTCCTCGAGTTCCTCGCGGTACTCTTCCGTCGCATAGATGGCTACTTCAACGCGGCGGTTCTGGGCGCGGCCCATGTCCGTATCGTTAGAGGCAACCGGCTGCGTTTCGCCATTGCCGGCGACACTCATACGGTCCGCCGTGATGGCCTGGCCGAGCAGGTAGGAGGCTGCCGAGTTGGCGCGCGTTTCCGAGAGTTTCTGGTTGAATTCCTCGGAGCCGACGCTGTCCGTGTGGCCGGCGATGAGGATCTCCGTGTTCGGATACTCCTTCAGGCTGTTCGCCAGGTTATCCAGGTTGGTCTTGGCCTGAGCGGAGAGATCGGCCTTGCCGAACTCGAACAGGATGGCGGAATCGAACGTGATCTGGATGCCCTCGCCGACGCGTTCGACCTTGGCGCCTTCGAGTTCTTCCTCGAGTTCCTCGGCTTGCTTGTCCATCTGCCGGCCGATGATCGCGCCGGCCGTGCCGCCGACCGCGGCGCCGACGATCGCGCCCGTGGCCGTCTTACCCGTCGCCTTGCCGATGATCGCGCCAACCGCGGCGCCGGCGCCGGCGCCG